>CAYPVG010000001.1:0-3821 GCA_964414085.1 uncultured Boseongicola sp.
GCGTGCGATGGCTGCGGAAGCATTTAGTCTGGCGACGCGGGTAAAGGCTATTCGCAATGATCGCGCGGTTTTCCTAAATGATGGTATCTACGGCGGCCTTGCTGAGCTACCCGTGCTTGGCAACACGGATCGGATTGAAACGGTATCGGCGACTGCTGAGCGTGAGGCGGCATCTGTTGAATACGTTGTTTTTGGCCCGACCTGTGACTCACTGGATCGACTGCCTGGGTTTGTTCCGCTGCCAGGTGATTTGAACGAAGGCGATTGGTTGGTCTGGCATGGTTTGGGTGCCTACTCGACAGCCACGGTTACGCGGTTCAACGGCTATGGCGCTTTGCAGATTGTAACGGCAGAGCGTCTTCAGGGGTAAGTCCCGGAGTTCCGCAACAAAATTCACAGCGTTGTTCATGGAAAAGCCACATCTTGCGGCTTAGATCCTTCATTATGAACGTAGCGCGATCTCTTTGCGCTTGGCCAAGGCACTTAATCTGATGTCGTTGAGCGAGCGCCTGAAAAGCCTGATGGGCTTTTTGCGACGTACGGAACGGTCGTCGCCCCAGATTGTTCGCGAGGCCGCAACGCATGTGATCTTGCTCGACGGCACCATGTCCATGTTGGACGAAGGATGCGAAACCAACGTTGGTCTGATTTACAAACTACTATCCGAACAGGTGGGCGAGAAACCTCTTAGCCTTTATTACGAGGCTGGCGTTCAGTGGACTGACTGGTCGGCGACTCTCAGCGTGATTGAAGGGCGAGGAATTAACCGGCAAATCCGACGTGCCTATGGTTGGCTGGCGTCGCGGTATCGTCCCGGGGACACTATTTTTCTTGTGGGCTATTCGCGCGGCGCGTTCGCGGCGCGGTCGCTGGCCGGCGTTATAGATCGCGTTGGGCTACTGACGCGCGAGCACGCAACTGAACGCATGGTGACGGAAGCCTACCGGCATTATCAGCAGGACACCGAGATTGAAACGCGGCGCGCGTTTCGAGAGGCGTATTGCCATGAAGACTCACCGATTGAGGCTGTCGCCGTGTTTGATACGGTTAAGGCGCTAGGGCTTCGCGCACCCTTTGTATGGCGCTGGGCGGAAGTGAAGCATTCATTCCACAATCATCGGTTGGGTCCTTCGATCATGAATGGGTTTCATGCCTTGGCTTTGGACGAAACGCGCCAAGCGTTTAAGCCAGTTTTGTGGGAAACGCGGCCCGATTGGGGCGGGAATATCGAGCAGGTTTGGTTTCGCGGCACGCATTCCGACGTGGGCGGGCATCTGTCCGGATTTCACGCGGCACGCCCGCTTGGGAATATCTCACTGGTTTGGATGCTAGAGCGGCTGGAGATGTGTCATCTTCCGCTGCCGACCGGATGGCGGATGCTGTTCCCGGTTGATCCAGATGCGCCGTCTGTCGGGACATGGCGGCATTGGGGAAAAATCTTTTGGGCTCGCAAGAAACGCGTTGTAGGTCAGGACCCGAGCGAACGCCTGCATCCCACTGCGGCAGGGCGGTCACCGCGCGCGGACGAGTTTAAGGATGCAGCCGTTCTGGAAGCTTAGGCGACCTTTTCAAGCAAAGTTTCAGGCGCAAGGCCCAAGGCGTGGACAACGTCGCGTGTCAGGCTTGGCTTGTTGAGAGTGTAGAAGTGCAAATGATCTACATCGTTCTCGAGAAGGTCAGTGCAAAGTTCGGTACAAACGGCGGTTGCAAGCAGATCGGTTCTATTGTCGCGCTCGGCTGTTTCGAACATCTGTGCGAGGTCTTCAGGAACGTGCGCGCCGCAGCGTTCCGCAAACCGGCGTGTTCCTGACCAATTCTCAATAGGCAGTATGCCGGGAACGATTTCGGCAGTGATGCCAGCGGCAGCACAACGATCACGGAAGCGGAAGAAGGTTTCTGCCTTAAAGAAGAACTGTGTGATGGCCTGGTTGGCACCAGCGTCGATCTTGCGCTTGAGCCAGTCGATGTCCGCGCCGTCGTAGGCCGCCTCTGGGTGCGGATCCGGGTAAGCTCCCACGGTGATGTCAAATGAGCCCTTGTCGGCCAGCGCTGTAACAAGTTCGGTCGAATCCGCAAAGCCGTCAGGGTGGGGGACAAAACCTTTGGTACCTTTCGGCGGGTCGCCGCGCAGTGCGACAATGCGGTTTACGCCAATGCTGGCGTATTGATCAGCGATCGCGAGCGTTTCATCGCGCGTTGCGTCAACACACGTTAGGTGCGCTGCAACATCAAGGCCCATGTGCTCGTGAAGCGTTGCGACCGCTTCATGCGTCAGTTCGCGTGTGGTGCCGCCCGCGCCGTATGTGACTGAGACAAACTCTGGGTTCAGGTGCGACAGTGTGCTGACCGTATCCCAAAGGCGAAAAGATGCCTCTAGTGACTGGGGCGGAAAGAACTCGAATGAAATTGTAGCAGACATGGGGGACACTCCTTGACTGCTGACTTGTCTCATACCGGCATTTGTGAAACAAATTCATAATTCTCACGATGATAATGAGGCGGCCTCAATAATGCACATCGAGTTTCGACACCTTCGAACGATCCGGGCTATCCATCAGGCCGGTGGTTTGGCGCGTGCAGCCGACCTTTTGAACATCACGCAGTCGGCGCTTAGTCATCAGGTGAAGGGTTTGGAAGATCAAGCCGGGGTAGAGCTTTTTGTGCGCCGTTCCAAGCCTTTGAAGTTGTCAGCGGCGGGGCAGAAGTTGTTGAAGCTAGCAGAGAAAGTTCTGCCGGAGCTTGAGGCGATGGAGGACGACTTTCGGAACCTGAGATCGGGTAAGTCGGGGCGTCTGCATATCGCGATTGAGTGTCATGCGTGTTTTGAGTGGCTGTTTCCGGTGTTGGAAGAATTTCGAAAAGCCTGGCCGGAGGTTGACGTCGATATCCGACCGGGACTTGCATTCGATGCCCTTCCGGCTTTGGGGCGCGAAGAGGTGGATCTGGTCGTATCTTCCGATCCCGAAGATATTCAGGACGTCACATTTACACCGCTGTTTGACTACGAACCCGTTTTTGTGGCGTCGGCTGCGCATCCATTGGCATCCAAGCCTTATGTGGTCGCGGACGATTTTCGGGATGAGCTGCTAATTACGTATCCAGTAGATCGAGCGCGTTTGGACGTGTTTTCGGAACTCTTGACCCCTGCAAAAGTCGAGCCGCGAGCAGTGCGGCAAGTCGAATTGACGGCGGTGATTTTGTTGCTGGTTGCGTCCAACCGTGGGGTCGCGGTGTTGCCGGACTGGGTGGTGCGCGAAGTGAAGTATCATTCGGATTATGTTACGCGTCCCGTGACAGAACAGGGCTTGAGCAAACGGCTTTATGCGGCGACACGCAAGGATGACACCACAAAGCCCTTTATGGCGCATCTATTGAGACTGGCTCGCAAGATCCCAATGCAAATGCAAAGCAGCCAAGCCTGAGCCGTTTCCATATTCGAAACCATCCGTTTACGGGGGATGCGGTGCTTTACCCGGCTGCTTGCGCCCGTGTACTTTAGATTTGTGGTTTGGGTACGAGTGGGGCGATATGGCTAAGCGCAATGCGGAAACTCCGGCAGCGATTTTGGACGCAGCACGCGCGATTGTGCGGGAACTTGGCCCTGACAAAATGACCTTTGAGGCCGTTGCGGGCCGGGTCGGGCTTTCTAAGCAAGCAGTGATTTACTGGTTTCCAAACAAAGCACGGTTGATCGAGGCTTTGGTGCGTCCATCGTTGGAAGCGGAAGCTGCGGCCGGGAAGGGTGCAATCGGAAAGAGCGCGACTGCCGAAGACGCGCTGCGCAATGACAATCTGGCAGAGGCCATCGACAACCAGAGCCA
>CAYPVG010000002.1:0-2651 GCA_964414085.1 uncultured Boseongicola sp.
CAAGTGGTGGGAACTGGGCGGCTATTCGTCACACAACTCCGTGCTGAACGACCCGGGCTTTGTCGACAGCCAGCCGTGCGCTGGTGACTTCCTTGAAGCCATGAACGACGTGCAGGATTTCTGGCAGGAGCCGGCCTACGCCGAACTTCTTCTGGCGATGCAGAAGCGCGTTCATGACTACGTCGTTGCTGATCAAGGCACGGCGAAAGAAGCGCTCGACAAGCTGATCGAGGACTGGACGGAAGTCTTCGAAGATGAAGGCAAGCTCTGATCGCTTTGCCTGAGCGGCGCGGGCCATTGGCCCGCGTCCACCCAAGCCCAACTTTTCCTTGAGGGAACGAGCCAATGTCGGATCGGCCGATGGATCGCGTAGCTGCGGCCACGCCTCAGCCTGTTGCGCGCAAAATCCGGGGACTGTCGGATCGCGCAATCGCCTGGATCTTCGTGGGACCCACGATCTTCCTGCTGCTGGCGATCAATATCTTTCCGCTCATCTGGACGGTACGCCTGAGTTTCACGAACTTCAAAGCGAACCGGCTGAACCGAGAGCCTGAGTTCATCGGTCTTCGGAACTATGAACGGATTCTGACCGACAGCGACATCTGGCTGAACATGCAAGCCACCGCGCATTTCCTGTTCTGGACCATCTTCTTCCAGGTTCTCATCGGTTTCACGCTGGCATGGCTGATCAACAAGAAGTTCAAGGGAAATGATCTTTGGACAACCATCATCGTGCTACCGATGATGCTGTCGCCGGCGGTGGTGGGGAACTTTTGGAAGTTCCTCTACCAGCCTCAGATCGGACTTTTTAACTACATCGTGGGCTTCCTGACGGGCAAAGATCCGTCGAGCTTCGAGATGCTTGGAAGCGTGGATCTGGCGCCTTGGTCCATCGTGATTGTGGACACGTGGATGTGGACACCCTTTGTGATGCTGATCTGTCTGGCAGGGCTTAGGTCGATCCCGGACTATATCTACGAGGCAGCAGAGGTCGACAGGGCCAGCAAGCTAAGGCAGTTCTTTACGATCACAATCCCGATGGTTCTGCCATTCCTGATGTTGGCCGTCCTGTTCCGTGGGATCGAGAATTTCAAGATGTTCGACCTTGTCGTTCAGTTGACGGGCGGGGGACCAGGATCCACCACCGAACTGACGTCGATCAACCTCAAGCGTGAAGCGTTTGAGAAGTGGCGCACGGGCTATGCCTCGGCTTACGCCATCATCTTGTTCGTTACCGTCTTCGGCCTCGCCAGCATCTACGTCAAAGCTCTGAACAAGGTGAAAGAGGGATGAGCAGTTTCTCCATCAACGAACCGTCCAACCGCGCCAAGTGGATCGCAGGCACGCTGGTTATCGGCTACGCGCTGATCACCATGATCCCGCTCGTCTGGATCGCGATAACCGGTTTCAAAAGTCCAGCGGACGCCATTGCCTATCCGCCGAAGTATATCATCGGCTCGGACAGCGATGCGGGCTTTCAGCCGACGCTGGAAGGGTATGTGAACCTCTTCACCACCCGGACGCGCCAGACGCAGGACTACCTTGAGGCCAACCCGCCCGAGAACTGGGCGGACGAGATCGTCCGTCAATACGACATGGTCATCGTCGGCCCGTCGAAATTTGGCGAGAGGTTCCTGAACTCGGTCATCATCGGCTTCGGTTCTACTTTCCTCAGCGTCTTTCTCGGCACGCTCGCTGCCTATGCTTTCAGCCGGTTCAAGATACCGTTGGCCGATGACCTTCTGTTCTTCATCCTGTCGCCGCGGACGATGCCCCCGACCGCGGTCGCGATCCCGATCTTCCTGCTGTACCGGAATCTCGGGCTCTCGGACACGCATCTGGGGATGATCCTTCTCTATACCGGTGTGAACATCTCGCTCGCGGTCTGGCTTCTGAAGAGTTTCATCGACGGCATCCCGACCGAATACGAAGAGGCGGCGCTGATCGACGGCTACACCCGGTTTCAGGCCTTTTACAAAGTGGTGCTGCCGCAGGCCGCCACGGGCATCGCCTCGACCGCGATTTTCTGCCTGATCTTTGCATGGAACGAGTACGCGTTCGCGGTGCTCCTGACGACGGCCAATGCCCAGACGGCCCCGCCGTTCATCCCGACCACCATTGGTGTGGGTGGCCTTGATTGGCCTGCCATCGCCGCCGGCGTCACGATCTTCCTTCTGCCGGTCATGATCTTCACCATCCTCTTGCGCAAGCACCTCCTGCGCGGGATCACCTTCGGAGCCGTCCGCAAATGAGCAACTTTTTCAACGGCCTTCTCCGTTTTCGCCGCGGCCCCTGGGAGATGCTTGCCACTATCATCATTGCGCTCGGGGTCTTTATGCTGATGCAGCCCTTCGTCCTCTGGGCCTTCACCTATTCCTTCATAACAACCCTGGTTGGCACCGTGATGTTCATCATCGTCAGCCACTTCCCGGAGTAAGCATGGCGCAGATCGTCATCAAAAACCTCAAGAAGCAGTTCGGGGATTTCACTGCCGTCCGCGAAAGTTCGTTCACCATCGAGGATGGGGAATTCTTCATGCTGCTCGGTCCCTCGGGCTGCGGCAAGACCACGACGCTGCGCATGTTCGAGGGTCTGGAGCTTCCCGCCTCAGGCGACATCCTGCTCGACGGCGAGGAGATTTCGCAGCGCCC
>CAYPVG010000003.1:0-8323 GCA_964414085.1 uncultured Boseongicola sp.
CGTCACCGGGATATGCGGATCTGGTATCATCGAGGCCGTGGCCGAAATGCGCATGGCGGGCCTTGTCGATCCGTCAGGCTTGATCGGGTCTGCTGAGCAAACCGGTACCGCTCGCAGCATCTCGGAAGGGCGCACCCACGCCTATGTGATATACGACGGCACCGAAGACGGCGGCCCCCTCATCACTGTCACCCAGGGTGACATTCGTGCAATTCAGCTTGCGAAATCAGCGCTTTACGCGGGCGCTCGCTTGCTAATGGACGAACTGAAAACGGACACGGTGGACCGCATCGTGCTTGCGGGAGCCTTCGGGGCCCACATCTCCCCAAAGCATGCAATGGTCCTAGGCATGATCCCTGACTGCGTCTTAGATAACGTCACATCCGCCGGAAACGCTGCCGGAACTGGGGCACGCATCGCGCTTTGTGATGTTTCCGCGCGCGCCCGGATCGAAGCCGAAGTCCACCGTATCCAAAAGGTTGAAACTGCAATCGAGCCCAAGTTTCAGGAGCACTTCGTTGCCGCCAATGCGATCCCACATGCAACGGCACCATTCCCTGAATTGTCCAGCGTCGTCACGCTGCCACAGGTTTCCTTCAACACCGGCGGAGGCGAAGAAGGCGGACGCCGTCGCAGACGGCGCGGTTGACGTCCTTGACCCGCAAGCACTCGTGCCTTAGCCCGGCACCAGATTTGCGGGTGTAGCTCAATGGTAGAGCAGGAGCTTCCCAAGCTTAAGACGAGGGTTCGATTCCCTTCACCCGCTCCAAACAAACGAACGACTTATGGCACAGCACCAAGCCTCGCTTTCACCTGAAGAACTCACTGACGCCGGGTTACCGGGCTTTGCTTACGGCTATCGTGACAAAGTGAGGTTCTACGAACTCGACGCCCTGAACCACGTCAACAATGTCGTGTTCCTCAAATGGTTCGAAACCATTCGCGTAGCTTACGTTCAGGACTACGGGCTAACCGACTACTCTGCCACCGACGACGATCCACAACTTGTTGTGCGCCACCTGACCGCGGACTACCTCGCACCGATGTATCAGAACGAGACCTACACTGTTGCAGCGCGAACCCGTCTGTTAAAGCCGTCCAGTTTCGTCATGGAATACGCGGTCGCGACCAACGGTGAAATTCGCGCAACGGGAGACTGCGTTGTGATCAGTCTCGAGCAAGATGGCCGCACACGTCGTGCCCATGCCCCTGCCGCTGTTCAAACCATTTTGGATCGCGACCACGCAGAAGACGCACGCTAAGCGCGCTTGACTTTCGCCGCCTCGTAAAGCTCGCGCAAATGCGCATCTTCAATGCCAAGCTGCTCTAAACGCTCAACAATATTCTCAATATATTCAAAGCTGGAACCGAAAAGCCCTGTCCCATTGGCGAGAAAACTCACCTTCTCATCCCACGTGAGATCACTGCGAATGAGTTCGGCATCATGATCCGCCAAGAACGCAAGGACTTCGATATTACCATCCGAAATCTCGGCATTCAGGAACACCGGGTGATAAGCTGGCGCTATATATTCGCGGCGCCAAATCATCGAGGATTCTTCTTCCAGGACCTCTCGCGCGACGCGAAATGCAAGCCCGTCGCAATTGCCGCCCACATCCAACGCCGCCTGTACACCGGGCGACTCTTCTGTGCCACGCCCACCAAAAACATCTTTCAGAATAAATTGACGAGAATGACCTGGCACACGGGCACGTCGCACCTCAGCAAAGTAAAAGCCCGGATCCCACATTAGTGAGCCATAAGCGAAAACCCAAAGGTCTTGATCTCGGCGATCCGCCAGCGCTGCGTTGCGGTTCGCCTCCCGGTGTTCATCGGTGTAGCAGTCGCTTGTATCAATCCCGTTTTCTTCCAACCAGGCAAACGTCGCCGCCATATCTTGTTTACGAAAGCTCGACGCCTCGGGATCGTTGATCAGATCGCGCAATCTGGGATGGTGGATAAATGGATCGCTCATGGACGGGCATCTTTTAGCACCGTCACAAAACGGTCAATGGCGCTCCCCTCGGCCGACCAATCGCAAACAAGACGGCCTAAAAGCATCTCTTGCGGATCTTCGCCCTCGAGCTGTCCCTCTTCGATGTAATAATAGCCACCTGCATCCATTGCAGCCTGATGCCGGAACCGCGGCATACGGAAAAAGATCATGTTCGCCTGACGCTCGAACTCGAAACTAGCATCCTCAATTTCAGCAATGCCTGCTTCAAGTCGTGCCGAGTTCGCGTTCGCCTGACCCGCCATATCCAACCAGAGATCATCGGTCAGATAAGCCAACATTTGCGCCGCCAGAAACCGCGATTTTGAGAAAACCATCGCCGCGCGTTGCTGCCTACGACGAAATTCTTCGGCTTTATCCGCGTCAAAGATGATCGCAGCTTCGACGGCCATCGCCCCATTTTTGGTCGCCCCAAACGACACTGCGTCGATCCCGACCCTCCAACTCATCTCGGCTGCACCGACACCCAGTGCCGCACACGCATTCGCAAATCGCGCGCCGTCCAAATGCACTGGAACACCGAACTCTCGCGCCACTTTCGTTAAGGAAGACAGTTCATCCAACGAGTAAACTCGTCCTCGTTCAGTAACTTGCGTCACTGAGACCGGACCGCGGCCTGATTGTTGCATATTTGAAGGATCGAAGGCCGAAATAGCTTCTTTCAGACCCAAATTGTTGAATTTGTCTATCTCGGATCCAACAGGAACGATCTTTGCTCCGCCCGAAAACGCCTCTGGCGCGTGACATTCATCCACATTTATGTGCGAAAACCGCGATGCAAAAATCGCGTCCCATGGCCGTGCCATCGACGCCAGCAAAAGTGAGTTGGCCGCCGTCCCAGTCGGCACCAAAAATACTGCCGCCTCCGGGGCCTCGAACACTTCACGCACCTTTTCAAGCGCCGCTGCGGTCAGCGCATCATTTCCGTACGCCGGTGCTGATCCGTCGTTCGCGGCGACGATCGCTTCCATGATCTTCGGATGGACAGGTCCATTGTTGTCAGAGGCGAACTTCATGTCAGATCCTCGATGATATGCTCTTCCCATTCCTCTTCCGGCACTTCGAACTCCGGAACGGTCCAGCCCTGAACAGAAATCCCAGCGTCATGAACCGATTGCGCCGTACCGGATACTAGCGGGTGCCAGTCGTAAAGTGGCTTACCCTCATGCAGAAGACGATACGCACAGGTGCGTGGCATCCAATAGGCAATCTCGTCAATATTGCTTGGCTTCAGGACGACACAATCGGGAACGAACTGCTTGCGAATGTCGTATTGTGCGCACCGACAAGCCTCTCCGTCCAACAATCGGCAGGCCACCCGCGTGAACGCAATTTCCTGCGTGTCCGGGTCTTCCAGCTTATTCAGGCAACACCGACCACACCCGTCGCATAGCGCCTCCCATTCTCGGGAATTCATGTTTTTGAGAGGGACGCGCTCCCAATACCGATCACGAAGACCGTCGCGATTGATGGGATCCTTGTCGCTCAATCGAGCCCCGCGAGTATTTCACGCGCCCGAGCCGAATCCGCATCCATCTGAGTTATCAAAGCTTCAAGGCTGTCGAACTTTTCTTCTGGACGAAGGTACGCAACCAAGGCGACAGACATCTCAGCGCCGTAAAGATCTCCCCTGAAATCAAAGACATGCGTCTCAAAATTGGGAACATTCTCACCAAACATCGGGCGAACACCCAAAGATGCCACGCCGTCGTAAGTCCCAGCATTATCGCCACTCAGAACATCCAGATGCACGGCATAAACTCCGAACTTCGGGGCATGCAAACCGGCAATCGACATATTTGCTGTCGGATACCCCAACTCACGCCCGCGCTGATCGCCTTTTTCGACGACGCCTTCGATGCGATGATGATGACCCAACATTGACGCCGCATCTCGCGGGCGACCATCGCTCAACGCAAGACGTATCTGCGTCGACGAGACTTCAAGCCCGCCAAATTCAACCAGCTCCGCGATCCGAACACCGAACCCAAATTTTGCGCCAAAAGCTTCCAGATCAGACGCCGTGCCGCTGCGATCCTTCCCAAACCGGAAATCCGAGCCCACCGTCACATGTGAAAGCCCCAGCCGTTCCGCGAGAATATCTTGCGCAAACGCCTCCGGGCTCAATTCCGAAAGTGTCGCGTTAAACGACAGCTCGTACAAATGGGCGACGCCGAGTTTCTCCAACCTGTGCGCGCGCGCTTCAGCGCTCATCAAGCGGAATGGCGCACTATCGGGTGCAAAGAACTCCCGCGGATGCGGCTCAAATGTAACCACACCCAATGGCGCGTCGGCGGCTGCGGCTGCCTGTTCCAAAATCGCTTGATGTCCAAGATGCACGCCATCGAAATTGCCAATCGCCACCGTGGCACCACGGTCGCTTGGATCAAGGTAAACGGTATCTCGATGGATGCGCATAAATGTCCCGTAGCGCCCCCGCGCGGGACCCGCAACCCTCAGTCGAACTTGGCCGACGGCGCAAGCACAGTTGCTTCACCTTTCAACACGGGTTTTCCTTCGACAAGGCACCGAGTATCCAGTTTCACGCGCCGCCGGGAATAGTCGATCTCCATAACTTCCACTTCTGCGCGTACCATGTCTCCCGGACGTACCGGAGCAAGGAATTTCAAGGACTGGCCAAGGTACACAGTTCCGTGCCCAGGCAGTTGCTCGCCAATTACGGCCGAGATCAAGCCAGCTGTCAGCATCCCATGCGCAATGCGGCCACCAAAAATCGTGTCTGCAGCATAGGCATCATCCAAATGCACAGGATTGCGGTCGGTCGAAACTTCGGCAAACAGCTCAATATCGCGTGTCGTCACTTCTTTCATCAAAGTCCGCACCATGCCGACTTCGATGTCTTCGATAACGATTGTGCCGCGGGGCTGGTTGTCCAACATCCCGAATCCTTCTCGCAATTTTATGACCAATATTGGCTCAATTACGAAAGTTAATTACTCAGAGGAATTGAAAAAGCAAGAACCTTTTCGCCGCAGGGCAGCATTTTCGGGTCAGAGACGCAGATTCTCAGTCACGACAACCGGTCCAAGTCCTTGCTCAAGCGTAGTGTGTTTTTCTTGTTCTGGTTCGAGGCGAACAATTGCCGTCACGCCGAGGACAAGGACGGTCAACGTCCAAACCGGCAAGGCCCCCGCCCTGTCTTTAATAAATGGCAGCATGGAATTAACCATGTCCTGCAAATGTGGCGAAAAAACGGCGTGAGCGTCAGGTACTGCGGATGACATTCGCGAAGTTATCGAAGATCGGTTCAGCGGCCGCGATCAAGGCGCCGGTTTCATGCACCGCGTCGTCACCCTCGAGAGCCTCGACCAATGCGCCACCTTCTTTGGCAATCAAGACGCCGGCTGCGATGTCCCAGGTGTGCAACCCACGTTCCCAATAACCGTCGTAGCGACCAGCAGCCACGTAAGCCAGATCAAGCGCTGCAGAACCGTAGCGGCGCACACCAGCACATACAGGCATAATTCTCGCAAGATCCTGCAAGGTCTCGGGAAGATCTTTCCGACCGCCCCAAGGAATTCCCGTCGCAAAAATGCTTTCAATCATCCGAGAACGCGCAGAAACGCGGATACGCGTTTCATTCATCCAAGCACCTTGGCCCTTTTCAGCAAAGAAGCACTCGTCTTTCGTAGGGTCATAAACAACGGCCGATACAATCTCGCCCTTGTGCTCAAGTGCAATCGAAACAGCCCAATGTGGCAAGCCATGCAAAAAGTTTGTCGTCCCATCGAGCGGATCGACAATCCAACGGCGCGTCGGGTCTTTCCCTTCCACTGCGTCGCTCTCTTCGCCCACCCAACCGTATGTCGGGCGTGCAGCCATCAACTCGTCGCGGATGATCTCTTCGGCGCGGATATCTGCCCTGCTCACAAAGTCGCCAGCACCCTTCGTCGACACCTGGAGGTTCTCAACTTCGCGGAAGTCTTTGGAAAGCGAGCGCCCCGCTTTGCGTGCGGTCGCGATCATGACGTTAAGATTGGCGCTGCCTTGCATTGGATATACCTTTTTGGTGATCGGGGCCGTTTACGGAAGCCAACGCGCCGGAGCAAGCCCAAATCTCCCTGCTTAAAAAGGTCTGCCTTGAAACGTGGTTCTGCGTTATGCTCAGATCTGCAATGGGGATGCCAACAAGAATTAAGGAACACAAACAGTGGAACAGATACTCGCACAACTTATAGGTGGTGCCGCGGGCGGCATTGGCGGTGGTAAGGCCGTTAAGGGTGCAGACATGGGAAACATGGGCAACCTATTGGCGGGTGCCATCGGCGGCGTCGGCGGCGGTCAGCTGCTCGGCGGTATGCTATCTTCAGGTGCAGCTGCGGCCGGAGGCTTGGACATTGCAGGGCTCGCCGGCAATTTAGTCGGCGGTGGGGTCAGCGGCCTCGTCGTTCAAGTCGTCGTTGGTATGATCTTGAAGAAAGTCCGCGGCTGAACGCGCACAAACGGGCCTTTGGTGGTTAGTCCGCCCAAGGCCCGTGAAAACCATCGCCATCTCTATCGACTCTTTGAAACCCGTGGCGGCCGAAGAAGTCGCGCTGCGCTTGGATGATGTCAGTCGTACCGCGCGCACGCCGGATCGTGTCGAAGAACGACAAAGACGCCGCCATCGCAGGCACAGATTGGCCTGCCGCGATTGCACCGGTGACGACACGTCGAAGCGCGGGAATGGTGTCTTTCAATGTGGATGAAAACGCTGGTGCCAATATCAGCTGACCATGCGGCAGCTCATCGCGAATGGCGGACGAAATGTCGTCGAGAAGCGACGACCGAATGATACATCCTGCGCGCCAAATCTCGGCGACACGCGCCAGATCAAGCGACCATTTGAAATTGTCAGACGCAGCATCCAACAACGCCATTCCCTGCCCATAAGTAATGATCCGAGCGGCCAAAAGCGCTTCTTCCATATCTTTGTCGGACACCGATGAGGCTTCACCTGTTCCCGGAAAGGTTTCCTCCGCAGTTGTGCGCGTGCCGCGCAGTGCCGACCAAGACCGCGCAGCCACAGCGCTCTCTATTGCAGTCGCAGATTGGCCAAGCGTCAGCGCCTCAATCGCAGTCCAACGACCCGTGCCCTTTTGCCCGGCTTGGTCAAGAATGACATCGACAATTGGTTTTCCGGTCTCAGTGTCAGCCGTCGACAGGATCTCTCCTGTGATTTCAATCAGATACGACTGCAGAGATCCTTCGTTCCAAGCTTTGAACAGGGCTGCCATCTCCGGCATAGTCCGCCCGTCTGCGCGCAACATGCCGTAGGCCTCAGCGATCAACTGCATGTCCGCGTATTCGATACCGTTGTGCACCGTTTTTACAAAATGCCCAGCGCCATCTGAACCGAGAAAGTCCGCGCAAGGGCTGCCTTCGTACTTGGCCGCGATCGCTTCAACAATGTCTTTGATGGGCGCATAAGCTTCACGAGTGCCGCCGACCATGATCGAAGGCCCAAAACGCGCCCCTTCTTCACCGCCGGACACGCCAACGCCAAGGAAACGCAATCCCTTTCCTTCAACGTAGCCCGTGCGCCGACGCGTATCGTTGAAGTTCGCATTCCCTGCGTCAACGATCAGGTCACCCTCGTCCAACAGAGGGATCAAATCTTCGATGACAGCGTCTACAGGGGCTCCAGCCTGCACCATGATCAAAATAGCGCGCGGGGCCTCAATACTGGCCACAAAATCTTCAAGTGTCTCAGCGCCTTTCAGGCGCGGAGCAAGCTCTCCAGCCGTTGCCACAACATCGTGCATTTTTTCCGGGGACCGGTTGTGAACAGCAACGTCAAAGCCATTGTCCGCAATATTGAGCGCCAAAGCCGCGCCCATTGTACCCATGCCTGTTACGCCAACTCGTGCCATTCTCGCCCCCTAGTGTTTCAGGTAAAAAAAACACGGCCACTCCGGGAGTACAAGCAGCAACCCTTATGCCGCCTCGGGTGCGATCACGCCAATGAGCGCCTCAATCAAAGCGTCGTCCCTATGGCGCAAGGGCGAATTCAAAGTCTCTGCCATTGCCATTCTCAAGAGCAATCCAAGCAACGCTGTATGAACCGCCACTGCCGCGCGACGCGCAGTCACCACCCGTGAATAGCGCCCGTTTGCGACCAGGCATTCGGCGAGAGCATCGTACATCTCAGTCGTTGCCGGATGAATACGCCCGAGCGTCGTCAAAACGGTTCCCTCGCGCCCCTGACGCTGCCCGATTTGCGGCGTGACATACATCAACCGAAAGCGGTCGAGATCAGCCATATGAAAAACCGCCAGACCGTCAACGAAATTGCGCAGCGCGTCTTCG
>CAYPVG010000004.1:0-7080 GCA_964414085.1 uncultured Boseongicola sp.
AGTTGTTGACGAGCTAAAAGGGTATGCGAAGGCAGGCCGAGGCCCGTGTATTGCGTCCGAGCATCGTCCCGAGCAATGCCGTTTGAGGAGCTCTGTTTCCGGGCTGGTTGTAGCCATGGCTTTTCAACTTACCAAGTCGCCGTCATTAGGTGATGCGGGTGATCTCGAACTGAAAGCGAATATTTCAGCTGCCGTTTACCCTATCGGGACGCTTGGCATGGGGTGTCGCTCTTGGCTTTACAGACGGCCTGCTGGCAATCTCTTTGATCTGGATGATGATGGGGGTGCGACCCTTAAGAGACGGCTGGAGAGGTCTGCGATTGAATTGGTGAGACTTGTTGCGGCTGAGTTGAACGATGTCGGTGTCGAGCCTTCGCCAGGCGCTGTTTTCAGAGAAAGAGCGTACAGAGAAGAAACTTGTTTGCTCAATTTTGAGTTCGCGCGGGAGATTGCGAACAATGCCGGCGGTTGATCAAGTTGAATACCGCTAGTCTATGCCGACTTGAAATGCTTCGACAGCTTCAGCCCCTGACCCTGGTAGTTTGATTTGATCTCGCGCCCGTAGAGTGTTTTGGGAGCCTTGGTCATCTTCTCGTAGACAAGTCGTCCGACCACCTGTCCATGCTCCAGGACAAAGGGCGCTTCGTGGCAGCGGACTTCGAGTACCCCTCGGGAGCCCGCGCCTCCTGCTTCCGCCCAGCCGAAGCCGGGGTCGAAGAAACCGGCGTAGTGGACGCGAAATTCACCGACCATGGCGATGTAGGGGGCCATTTCAGCTGCGTGGTCGGGGGGAATGACGATGCTTTCGCGGCTGACGAGGATGTAAAACGCGCCGGGGTCGAGGATGATCCAGCCGGTGTCTGTACGCACCTCTTCCCAGAAGTCTTTGGGGTCGTAATGGGCGAGCTTGCCAAGATCGATGACGCCGGTGTGCGGTTTGGCTCGGTAACCTACGAGTGTTCCATTTTCTGGTTTAAGATCAACGGAGAAGCCCAAGCCGCCAGAGATAACGGCATCGCCTGAGACGATTGGGGACTTGTCGTGGAGGGCCTTAAGGTCATCGTCTGAGATCACGGTCTGGCCGCGACGGAAGATGATCTGGTTGAGCATCTGACCAGTGGTGGCGATGACGGAAAAGCTTTGTGGACAGATTTCAACGTAGAGGGGGCCGTCGTATCCGTCTGGGACCCTGTCGAATTCGGTGCCATTGTCAGTGATGATCCGAGTCAGGAGGTCGAGGCGACCGATAGATGACTTGGCGCTGGCGGCCCCAGAGGTGCCGAGCGGTAGCGTGAGGCTTTCGAGGAGGGGGACCACATAGACGCAGCCCTTTTCAAGAACAGCGCCTTCGGTGAGGTCCACCGAATGCATCGTGAAATCCTCAAGACGGTCAGCGACCGTGCGCCCTTTCCCGGCAAGAAAAGAGGCGCGGACGCGGTAGGCGGTGGTGCCGAGGCGGAGGTCCAGAGAGGCGGGTTGGATTTGACCCGGTTCGACATCACGGGCGGCACGAATGCCACCGTCGGTGATCATATCGCGGATTTCCTCATCGGTGAGAACGCCGTTGCTCATCGTCCCTCCGGTCGCAAAAACGCCCGCCAAAACAAGGCGGGCGGTCGGTGATTGGTCGGGCTAGCAGGACTTGAACCTGCGACCTTCCGTCCCCCAGACGGACGCGCTACCAGGCTGCGCCATAGCCCGACTGAGCGCGTTCTGGCGCAAAAGTCGGATGTCTGCAAGAGCGGATCTGTAGCGCGTTCGGGGAAGTGCACGTGTGTATCTAGCTTTGCGCGTCGAGGAGTGCTTGGAGCCGCGACTGAGCGGCCTTCAGAGTTTCACGGTGCCGCGCAAGCTGGGCGGCTGGGGCCACCGCAAGGCGGGCGGCAACCGATGGTGCGTCTGAGTAGGCTCCATCATCGTCTGCAGGATCAGTCGCGGGAACGTCTGGCGTGGCCGGGATCGTCGGCTTTGGCGGCTCTTCCACAGCGACAGGAGGTGCAGGTGCCTCTGCCGCGGGTGAAGGTCGAGACCGAGAAGGAATGAAAGTCGGCATTGGAACCGAGGGTGGTGCACCGAACATATCCGGCTGATCTTCGTCAGCTTCTACATGCGGTTCTGGTGGAGCTGGCTCGGGTGCCGGTTCTGCGGCATGAGTCTCTCGAGCTGTCGGAGCTGGTGCAGCGGGCGTTTCAGCAGGCGTCGGAGCTGGTGCCGCGTTGAGTTCGACAACGGGGGCTTCATGTGCTTCACCTTCCAGAGGCTGGGAAAATGAAGAGACGTGCTTAATGCCCTGTTCTCGAAGGAGTTTCTGCACCCCACGGATGGTCATACCCTGATCGTGCAGCAGCGTTTTCACACCGCCGATCAAGCGCATGTCAGAGGGTCGATAGTACCGTCTGCCGCCTGCTCGTTTTACCGGTTTGATCTGGGAAAAGCGGCTTTCCCAGAAGCGCAGGACGTGGGTCGGTATATCAAGCCATTCTGCGACTTCCGAGATTGTGCGGAAGGCGTCGGGTGACTTTTCCATGGAATGCGTAACTAGCTTTTGTTGCCAGCCGCGACGCGCTCTTTCATCAGATGCGATGGCCGGAACGTTAAGACGCGGCGGGGGTGAATAGGGACTTCCTGCCCGGTTTTTGGATTTCGACCGACACGTGCGGCCTTGTCGCGAACAGAGAATGTGCCGAAGGACGAGATTTTGACTTGCTCGCCGGATGCAAGGGCATCGGACATATGAGCCAGAACACTCTCAACGAGTTGAGCGGATTCGTTTCGGCTGAGGCCGACCTCGCGAAACACCGCTTCGCTCAAGTCCATGCGTGTCATAGTCTTTTCGCTCATCCTATCCCCCTTATTAATCGTTCAAGCGCGAGCATGGTCGGGATGAAATTCCGAGTCAATATCAAGGCCTTGAGAAAAAGCCTTAATTTGGGGTTACCAGCGGAGAACCACCGCTCCCCAGGCAAGACCGCCGCCGATTGCCTCGGTTACGAGTAGATCGCCCTGTTTTATTTGGCCTCTTTCGACGCCAACTGACAGGGCAAGGGGAATCGATGCGGCAGATGTATTGCCGTGATCTTGGACCGTTATGACAACGCGATCGAGACCCACGCCCATTTTCTGCGCAGTGGATTTGATGATCCGAAGATTGGCCTGATGCGGCACGATCCAATCGACATCATCGCCGCTAAGGCCGATCTTCTCCAAGGCGGCGTGCGCAGTCTGAGCGAGCTTCTCTACCGCGTGGCGGAAGACTTCTTTCCCCTGCATACGGAGATAGCCGGTTGTATTGGTGGATACACCACCGTCGACATAGAGGATGTCTTTGTGGCGGCCGTCAGAGTTCAAGTCGGTCGCAAGAATGCCGCGATCCGCGTTGGTGCCTTCGCCTTCAGCGGCTTCGAGGACGAGAGCGCCTGCGCCATCACCGAATAGAACGCTCGTGGTGCGGTCTTCCCAATCCATGATCCGGCTGAATGTTTCAGCGCCGATGACGAGGGCGCGTTTGGCCTGACCCGAGGCGATCAGTGCGTTCGCGTTGGCGAGCGCGAAGACGAAACCTGCGCAGACGGCCTGCACGTCAAATGCGAACCCTCGGGTCATGCCGAGTTTGCCCTGAACCATGGTCGCGGCCGACGGGAAGGTCAGGTCTGCGGTAGATGTGGCCACGACGATAGCGTCGATGTCATCCGGCGTCAGGCCAGCCATATCGAGCGCTTTTCGGGCAGCAGCGGCGGCCATGTCGGATGTTGTTTCACCCTCGGCTGCGAAGTGGCGCCGTTCGATACCCGAGCGCGAGCGGATCCATTCGTCGGACGTATCAATGGATGCTTCAAATTCGCTGTTTGGCACGACCCGTTTTGGAAGGTAGTGCCCGACGCCTCGGACTTGGGCCCGTATGGTCATGCGGTCTGCTCGTTATTGTTCGTTGTCGCGTCGTCATCCTGACTTGCGACGCCGCTGGATGCAACCCGTGCTGCAAGGCGTTCGTTGAAGCCGCTTTCGGCAAGTCTGACTGCGAGTTTAATAGCGGAAGATACGCCGGTGGCATCGGCTCCGCCGTGTGATTTTACGACTGTTCCATTCAAGCCTAGGAAAACACCACCATTCACACGTCGCGGATCAATGCGTTTGGACAGGCGTTTCGGGCTGCCAAGGGCCAAAAGGGCCGCGAACTTTGAGAGTGGCGTCGCGTTGAATGCTTCGCGCAGGAACTCTCGGATCAGACTTGCGGTGCCTTCGCCGGTTTTCAGGGCGACATTGCCTGTGAAACCGTCGGTCACGATAACATCGACGCGGTCGGATGGAATGTCTCCGCCTTCGACGAAGCCCACAAACTCGAGCTCAGCTTCGGGGGCTTTTTCGGTGATCAGGTCGTGCGCTGCTTTGATTTCGTTTCGGCCTTTGTGTTCTTCAGTGCCGACATTCAACAGGCCGATGCGCGGGCGTTTGATGCCGAGCCCATTGCGGGCATAGGAGCCGCCCATGAGCGCGTATTGCAGCAGATCGTTTTCGTCAGCTCGGATGTCTGCACCAACGTCGAGCATAATGTTGAAACCGCCCTTATTGCGCGATGGCCAGAGGCAAGCGATGGCCGGGCGACCGACGCCCGGAAGTTTGCGTAGACGGATCATCGAGACGGCCATAAGGGCGCCGGTGTTGCCGCAAGATACAACGGCCTGCGCCTCGCCATTCTTCACGGCGTCAACGGCGGACCACATGGAGGTGTTTTTGCCGTTCCGCATCACATGGGAGGGTTTGGCGTCCATTGTCACGACGTCTTCGGTGTCGCGGACCTCGCAGCGGTCGGTCAGGCCGGCTTTATCGATCAGAGGATTGATCTCGGCAGCGCGGCCGTGGATGAGGAACCCTATGTCAGGGTTCTTCTCGGCGCTCTTTTGGATGCCAGAAACGACCGCGGGCGGCCCTTGGTCGCCGCCCATCGCATCTACAGAGATAATTGTGCGCCGCGGCGCCTCAGTTAAGCTTTGATCGGAAGTGTCCGTCATCGCGTACCGAGCGGGCGCATCACGCGCTTATGCCGCGTCGTCGTCGAGGTCGATTTCGTCGGCCTGAGCGATGACTTCACGATCCGCGTAGTGACCACAAGCACCACACACGTGGTGTGGACGCTTTAGCTCGCCGCAGTTCGGGCATTCAGCCGGGTTGCCGGCAACAAGTGAGTCGTGGGCGCGGCGCATGTTACGGCGCGACTTGGTGACTTTATTCTGAGGGACAGCCATGTCACATCCTCAATAGTTATTGGGGCCACGCGCCCCCGGTTTCAACTGTTGGAGCGGTCATACGCAAATGCGTGTCCGGTGTCCAACCCAATCATTCGAGCGAGGCCGGGAACATACTGCGATTCCGTTGAAACGCAAGCGCGATTTCACGTCTCTTCTGAGCCGTCCTTTTTGAGCTTTTCTTGCAACGATTTCAGGGCTGCGAAGGGTTTAACATCGTCGTCGCTCAGCGGGGCTTGCCCAGGCTCGGTGACGGCGATGTCGACAGGATCGACGCCGGGAGCGCGGGGCCAGTCGGGAAGGGCAAGGGCGAGGGCCTCTTCCATGATGTCCGAAAGTTCGAGAGTCTCAGGCAGTGGCTCGACTGAGTCGTCTTCCGGCATTTCAACCTCAGCCGCATCCGGCAATTCGGGAAGATCGGCGAGGAAATTGCGTTCAACAGCCTCGTCCAGTCGGGTCGTGACTGGATCGAGCGTCACGACACAAGGTTGTACGACAGTTGCGCCCAACTTTGCGGAAAGGGTCCAGTCTTGCTTGCCGGTGGGAATAAGCTGGCCTTCGAAGGTGAGTTTTTTGACTCCGAGTATTCCGAGGCGGTCGGCAATGGCTTTGCGCGCCTCAGCATTAGGCGTGAGACGGAACGGTGTTTTCTTTTTCAGATCGGATAGGCGCAGTTTGCTCTCCATTGGCTCTTTCCTTGATCCGGTGTCATTCTCTGGATATGCCGACTAGGGCTGTGTTGGCCGGAAGACAAGAGGTGCGGCGTGGATCGACGTTTTCAGAATTGGGTGCGAAATAGCGTAACAGCCGGAGTCGTTGTTCTAGCCGCTGTTGGATGTGCTCGGCTGGAGGACGGTCATGGATATGCGCCGGAGGCTTCGGCTTTGTCTTCGGTTGTCGTCGGTCTGGATACCAAAGCCACTGTACAGCAAAGCCTTGGGCAACCTGGAACGCGTGGGATCGTGGATGATCTTGGATGGTATTATGTCCGGTCGGAATATGAGCAGTACCTATGGCGTGCGCCGGTCGAAGTGGATCGTCGCGTCGTTGTGGTGACGTTCGACGAATCCGATGTTGTGCAGAACATTGAAGAGTTTGGCTTGGAAGAGGGACAGGTTGTGACCCTGTCCCGTCGTGTGACCGATTCCAATACCGCTGGTGTCAGCTTCTTGCGTCAGTTGTTTGGCAACATTGGAAACTTTGACGCCGCAACCGTGCTTGCCGATAACTAGGTCTCGTCTGAAGGCTCGAAATCGAGCGAGACCCCGTTGATGCAATATCTGAGACCTGTTGGATTGGGGCCGTCCGGGAAGACGTGGCCCAGGTGGCCATCGCACTGGTTACAATGCACTTCGGTTCTGCGCATGAAGAAACTTCGGTCTTCGGATTCGCCGACCATTTCTGCGTCAAGCGGTTGATAAAAGGACGGCCAGCCGGTCCCGCTATCGAATTTGTGTGCCTGATCAAAAAGCGGAGCGCCGCAGCCTTTGCACATGTAGGTCCCCGGTGTTTTGGGGAAGTTATCGTTGGTGAATGCGCGCTCGGTCCCGTGCTTGCGGAGGACCTTGTATTCGAGATCATCGAGTTGGGCTTTCCATTCAGCCTCGGTTTTGATGACTTTTTCCATCGCGCGCTCCTTGTCTTCGTATCGCTTGCACAGATTCTGTGTCAGGGTTGGGTATCACGTATTTAGGCGCGAGGGGGCGCTGAACCAAGAAATGAACATCGACACGGTTCTGCCCAGAGCTACACAAGCGCGTGACCGGATG
Source organism: uncultured Boseongicola sp. (assembly GCA_964414085.1). Classification (GTDB taxonomy): domain Bacteria; phylum Pseudomonadota; class Alphaproteobacteria; order Rhodobacterales; family Rhodobacteraceae; genus Boseongicola. Next base: position 7,013 of record CAYPVG010000004.1, read on the forward strand.
CGGTTTCGCGTGCGGTTTGCAGAATCGGGCGCAGATGTCGCCTCGTGTCAGGCCCTGCGCGGGCAATT
>CAYPVG010000005.1:0-5410 GCA_964414085.1 uncultured Boseongicola sp.
TTCGACATAGATGATATCTGGCGCGAGAAGCTCTTAAACGGCTGGGACGACATCGATCTCACGCTGTCGCATCAGCCCGCCATCGCAGCCTACAGGGAAGACATCAAGGAAAACCAAACATGGAGATTTCCGGCAGATGCTGGATAGGTATTTGGTCGGAGCAACGGCCAAAATTTCGCACGCCAGTCCGCTGGCATTGGGATAGGAGGAACGACCCATGAAGATGCAACTTGCTGCTGGCCTATTGGCTGGTTCAACGCTGATCGCCACAACGGCGACGGCAGAAGAAACCATCACCGCCGTTCACGCGTTTCCTGAGACGCTTATCTACACGCAAAGCTTTCTGTCGTTCGTAGATAAGGTCAATGAAGCCGGCGCTGGTGTCATCCAAATTGAAGTACGAGGTGGCCCGGAAGCTATTGGCATGTTCCAGCAGCCAGATGCCGTCCGCGACGGGATCGTTGATATGGTCTACACACCGGGGTCTTTCTATGGCGGGTCTCTTCCTGAAAAGGACGCGATGGTTGCTTCAAACCTGACAGCGATCGAAACTCGCCAGAACGGTGGTACTGCTTTGATTGATGAGATTCATCAAGAAAAGATGGGCCTCAAATATCTTGGCTGGTTTGACTCCGGCGTATGTTACAACCTGTGGACACGCAACGAGCCAAGCTTCGATGCTGATGGCAATCTCGAAGTTGAGGGGCTCAAGTTGCGCGGCAACGCTGTCTACAACGCGTTCTTTACCAACTATTTGGGAGCTCAAGTCATCGATCTACCAACGGGTGAGGTCTATGCTTCGCTTCAGCGTGGTGTTGTTGATGCGACCGGCTGGACTCAGATCGGTCTGATCGACCTGAAATGGAACGAGTTCTTGAACTATCGTATAGAACCCTGCTTCTTCTCAACTGACCTGGGCGTCATCGTGAATCTTGAGAGCTGGAATAACCTTAGTGACGAAGCAAAGACCATTCTTCAGGATGTTGCGGTTCAGCACGAGATCGATAGCGTGAACGCGCTTCGTGGCAAACGTGATGATGATTTTGCTGCGCTTGAAGAGCAGGGCATGAAGGTAGTCGAACTCGAGGGTGAGGCGCGAGCAAACTATCTCGCGGCAGCACGGGAAAAGACCTGGGAGCGCATGCGCGAGCAGATGGCTGAGCATCCATCTGGCACGGGAAACTATGACCGTCTAATCGAGCTCTTCTACGATCAATCGGCCGACTAATCGCGAACTGATCGGCCCGAAATTTCCGGGCCGATCACCCTTTTCAGAAGACGCCTATGAAACTGGTAACCAAAACTTACGACGCGTTGCTTGCGTTCATGGCGCTTATTGCCGCTGGGACCTTGATTTGGCTGATGGTTTCGGTGGTTGCCTCGGTGGTCATGCGAAACGTGGGCGTACAGCCGTTTGCGTGGCTCTTCACCAGTTCTGAGTATGGTCTGTTGTACATGACAATGCTCGGAGCGCCGTGGTTGGTTCGCGAGAGGGGGCACGTTCACATTGAGCTTGTTACTGCCGCATTACCTCCAGTCCTCAGGCGCATCGTCAGTCGCTTGGTTGCTCTTGGGTGCGTCGTCGTTTCGCTCATTCTTGCTTGGTACGGACTTCAGCTTTTTCTAACAAACATCGAACGAAACGACTTTGATGTGCGCGCATATTTCTATCCGCGCTGGCTGCTTACAATCACCTTTCCTATCGCCTTCACTTTTATGGCCATTGAGTTCGCGCGCTTCGTTTTCGGCGAGGAGTTGATGCATTCCGGCGAAGCGGGGATCCACGAATAATGGAATGGTATGAAGCCCTCGTTTTGTTGATTGGTAGCATCATGGCGTTGATGGCCGTCGGCATGCCCGTGGCACTGGCCTTCCTCGCAGCGAACATAATTGGCGCATGGATTTTCATGGGCGGCGAGCGCGGCGTTGTTCAGTTGCTAAATAACGGTTGGGGATCTTTGACCAAATTCGCCCTCGTGCCGATCCCGCTATTCCTTCTGATGGGCGAGATATTCTTCCACACAGGTCTCGGAAGTCGCATGTTCAGCGCGATTGATCGTCTTCTGGGACGGCTGCCTGGACGATTGAGTTATGTGACCGTTTTAGGAGGCACTGGGTTCTCAACACTTTCTGGGTCATCAATGGGCTCTACCGCTCTACTCGGATCCCTTATGGTACCCGAGATGACTCGACGCGGTTACAAGAAACACATGTCGATTGGACCCATTTTGGGCACGGGAGGTCTGGCGATCATTATTCCGCCCTCTGCATTGGCGGTGCTTCTGGCGACGCTTGCGCAGATTGACGTTGGAGCGCTTCTCATTGCCGGGATTATCCCGGGACTGATCCTTGCGTCGTTCTACGTCGCAACAATCTATATTCAGACGCAGAGGGACCCGGAGGCCGCGCCTCCCTACGAAGTCGAAACTCAGTCATTTGCGGCCAAACTCGGTCTGCTCTTGCGAGATGTTATTCCCATGATCGGCTTAATGGTCGTCATAGTCGTAATGATGATTAGGGGTATAGTGACGCCGTCGGAGGCTGCAGCGTTTGGCGCACTTGGTGTTTTGATACTGGCAGTCTTCTACCGTTGCCTCACATGGACGGCTCTAAAGGCATCTATTCGCGGTGCTTTGCGTGTGACTCTGATGGCCTATCTCATCGTGTTTGGATCTGCGACCTTTAGCCAGTTACTAGCGTTCTCTGGGGCGTCGAGAGGCCTGATAAACTGGGCAACAGGCTTCGAGCTCGATCCGATTTACATGTTACTCGTTATGTTCTGCGTACTTCTCATCCTCGGCATGTTCATGGAACAGATTTCTATGATGTTGCTGACTGTTCCAATTTTCTTTCCGCTGGCAACATCACTTGGCTTTGACCCGATTTGGTTCGGTTTGATTATGCTACTCGCGCTCGAGATCAGCTTTACCACTCCCCCCTTTGGGCTGTTGCTTTTCGTAATGAAGGGAGTTGCTCCAGACGATACGACCATGCGCGAGATCTATCTTGCAGCAATCCCATTTATCGTCTGCTCATTGCTTCTTGTTGCTCTGCTAATCTTATTCCCAGCTTTGGCGCTCTGGCTGCCAACACTCTAAAGGCCGTTGTCGCAGTAGGCTTACAGGACAGCGATACTGTGTTTTGGTCGGTCCGCGGGTTCGAAGGTGTTCAGTGATTGTCCCGCGGAGTACCTTTTGAACGTGCGATGTCTTTGTACTCGGGCGCTCCGCGAAGAACCATTCCTTCGCTTAGTGGCCCAACACGCTCTCGGAAGATTTCTTGCCAAGGCGACTGGCTGTCGGGTGCGAAGGGCTGCTGAGGTAGCATCGCGCGGCGGCGCTCGAGTTCTTTTTCATCAACAAGCATGTTTGCCGTGCATTCGGTAAGGTCGATGCGGACGACGTCATCAGTTTGTACGAGAGCCAGGCCCCCGCCCGCTGCCGCCTCTGGCGATGCATTCAGAATGGAAGGAGAGCCAGATGTGCCTGATTGCCGCCCGTCTCCAATGCAGGGCAGTGCTTGGATCCCTCGTTTCAGAAGGTAAGATGGCGCACGCATATTCACGACCTCCGCGGCACCTGGGTAACCAATAGGCCCAGCACCTCGCATGATCATGATGCAGAACTCATCGATACCGAGACGCTCGTCGTCGATGCGCTTATGGTAGTCCTCCGGTCCGTCGAACACGATTGCGCGGCCTTCGAAGGCGTTTGGGCTTTCAGGGTTCGACAAGTAACGTGTGCGAAACTCATCAGAAATAACACTCGTCTTCATAATGGCGCTGTCAAAGAGATTGCCTGTCAGATTGATGAACCCAGCGTCCTTCAGCATTGGCGCCTCGACCGACTTAATGACATCAGTATTGTCACTTCGTACGCCTTGGTAGTTCTCAGCGATTGTTCTCCCATTCGCAGTCAGTGCATCTGGATGAGGGAGCAAGTTAGCCGCCAGGAGTTCCCCAACAACCGCTGGAACACCTCCAGCGCGATGGTAGTCCTCGCCGAGATACTCACCTGCCGGCTGCAAGTTTACGAGCAGTGGGATGCGATGCCCTACGTTCTGCCAATCGTCGTTGTCCAACGGTACTCCGATGTGACGAGCAACTGCGTTCAAATGGATAGGAGCGTTCGTTGATCCGCCAATTGCCGAATTGATGACAATCGCGTTCTCAAAGGCTTTACGGGTCATGATGTCTGACGGTCGGCGGTCAGAGTTCACCATCTCGACGATCTGTTGCCCAGTTTTGTAGCTGATTTGACCACGCTCGCGATACGGTGCTGGTATTGCGGCGGATCCAGGTAGCTGCATACCCAAAGCCTCTGCAAGAGAGTTCATCGTCGATGCCGTGCCCATCGTATTGCAATAACCAACCGATGGTGTCGAAGACGCCACGAGTTCCATGAAGCCGTCGTCGTCAATTTCTCCGGCGGCCTGCATTTCGCGAGCTTTCCAAACGATTGTGCCCGAGCCAGTGCGCTTGTTTTGGAACCATCCGTTCAACATAGGGCCGACGGATAGCGCAATTGCTGGAATATTCACTGTCGCAGCTGCCATGAGAAGAGCAGGAGTTGTCTTGTCGCAGCCAATATTCAGAACCACCCCGTCAATCGGGTATCCATAAAGCGTTTCAACCAATGACAAATATGCAAGGTTGCGATCCAATGAAGCTGTAGGTCTTTTTCCGGTCTCTTGGATTGGATGGACCGGAATCTCTATGACTGTCCCGCCCGCGGCAACCACTCCGTCTCTAACCCTCTTTGACAACTCGATGTGGTGGCGATTGCAGGGGCTTAGATCGCTTCCCGTTTGCGCGATGCCGATAATCGGTTTCCCGGACTGGAGTTCTTCGCGCGTGAGCCCGTAATTCAAATACCGCTCGAGATACAGAGCCGTCATCTCCTGATTGTCTGGGTTATTGAACCATTCTTGCGAGCGCAGTTTTGGTTTTGTCACTGGTTCTGTCCTCCCGTCGTCCTACAAGTGGCGTAATGCAAAGTCCTCGACGATACCAGCCGCCCATGCTGTTTGGGAGGTCTATGACGTTAACGCGAATTTCAAGGCTTGGAGTTACTTGTCGGCCTCGGGGTGTTTAGTGTGAGGGTCTAAAGTGTCAAACGAGGCAAAAGCCCCGATAATCATCAAGCGCAAAAAGGTGATTGCCGGGGGTCATCACGGCGGTGCTTGGAAGGTTGCCTACGCTGATTTTGTAACGGCAATGATGGCGTTTTTCCTACTTATGTGGCTGCTCGGCGCGACGAACGAGAAGCAAAGAGTTGTCGGTCGCGGATGAGATCTTCTTGCCAGTCGAAATTTGGTTCTGAGTGTCGACCAGATTGTTGTTGATTGTCCGTAAGTTTTGCAGCGCCACCATAGCGCTGGTGTTGGTGAGAATACTTGCCACGTGGCTGTC
>CAYPVG010000006.1:0-3131 GCA_964414085.1 uncultured Boseongicola sp.
CTCTGGGAGACCGAGGGAGACATCCCGCTGCGCTTGGACGTCTTCGCCCCGGGTCTTTATTTCCCCACACCCATCGGGATTTCTGTGGTCGAAGATGGGGTTGCGCGACCACTGGCGTTCGACCTCGACGTCTTTGACAAGACTGACAAGTTTCCCGAACTGCCGATTGATGACACGCTTGGATACTCTGGCCTCCGCCTGCGGGCCGAGCTTGAGAAGCAGGGTATCTATCAGGAATTCGCCGTCTTTCAGGGCGCAAGCTATTTTCGGGCCATTGGTACGGGAAACATCTACGGCCTGTCCGCCCGTGGATTGACGATCGACACGGCCGAACCGACAGGTGAAGAGTTCCCGGAATTTCGATCGTTCTGGCTAGAAAAGCCCGCGCCCGGGCAAGAAACGTTCGTGTTGCACGCGCTACTCGACGGGCCCAGCTGCACCGGGGCCTACCGTTTTAAAATCACGCCAGGTTCACCTCTTGTGATGGATGTTTCGGCCCGAATCTTCCCCCGCCGGGATTGCGACAACGTAGGGATCGCCCCGCTGACGTCCATGTTCCAATACGATCAGACCAACCGGCACAGGTTCACCGACTTTCGGCCGGCTGTACATGACTCTGACGGTCTGCTGATCATGAACGGGGCGGGGGAGACAATCTGGCGCCCGCTCGCCAATCCCGAGACGCTTCAAATCAGCGCGTTCATTGACGACAACCCAAAGGGTTTCGGTTTGATGCAGCGGGCACGGAAATTCAGCGATTTTGCCGATTTGGAGGCCCTCTATCACCGTCGCCCCGGTGTCTGGGTGGAGCCAAAAGGGGACTGGGGCGAGGGCAGCGTATCGCTGATTGAAATCCCAACACCGTCCGAGATTTTCGACAACATCGTGTGCTACTGGCGGCCCCGAAACGGCTTGCGCAGTGGGTCGGAGAACACGTTTGAATATCGTCTGACTTGGGGCGAAGACAGCGCATACGGCAATGGCCTGCCAGTCCTCAACACCATGATCGGTTCTGCCTTCGAGAACGATGGCATCATCACCGCAATTGATTTCGCACCGGGCAACAACGTTCCCGATGACCTCGAAAAGGTCACCAAGATCGTGCAATCCAGTGCCGGTGAAGTCTCACGCGGCGTGCTTCAGCGCAACCCGGAGACGGGCGGGCCAAGACTGGCCTTCAAGTTTCACCCCGGCGACGCACAACTTATCGAGTTCAGAGCTCAGCTTCGTTTGAATGGAGCGCCGCTGAGTGAGGTTTGGCTTTATCGATGGACAGCGTAACAAAATACGCGGCCAGCTATATGCCGCCACGGACTCCGCTCAGGATGCTGCCACAGACCTTTTCCGCGGTGCGCAATACAGGTCCAATCAAGGCCCCAGCGCGCGGCGTGGGATTGGTGTGGCGCGTCTTCGCGTTCGTGCCCACGATCATTCTTTCAGTCATTCTGTGCTTCTCGATCATGGGGTATCTTGACCTGGGTGGCGCTGCAGTGTTGCAGGCTGTGGCCCTATCGCTTGTCGCGCTCACGTTCGTCTGGCTCGTTTTCTCTGTGAACACGGCGTGCCTCGGATTGGTGCGTCTGGCTTTGGTCGGATCACGCACGCGGGCTGTGCAAACACCAGTTGCACCGATGAAAGTTGCCTTGTTGGTCCCGGTTTATAACGAAGCTCCGTGGGACGTGTTTGGAAACGCGTCCGCAATGGTGAAGGCGCTCACCACTCAAGCTGACGACAACCAGTATTCCATCTTCATCCTAAGCGACACGCGCGACGAGAGGATCGCAGACCTTGAAGAACGCGCATTTATGGCTCTACAGGCTGAATATGGATCAAAAGTCTCGGTTCACTACAGGCGCCGATTGGAGAACACCGATAAAAAGGTGGGCAACATTGGCGATTGGATTGAAAACTGGGGCGCAGCCTATGAAGCGATGGTTGTCCTAGATGCCGACAGCCTGATGAGTGGCGCTGCCATCCGCAATTTGGTCGAGGCTCTTAAGGCGGACCCGGAAGCGGGTCTCATTCAAAGCCGCCCGACCTTGATCGGCGCCCAGACTCTGTTCGGGCGATTGCAGCAGTTCTCGAACTCTGTCTACGGATGGCTTTTGGCGGAAGGTCTGGACAGTTGGTCTCAGCAAGAAGGCAACTACTGGGGCCACAACGCGATCATCCGAACTCGGGCTTTTGCCGAAAGCGCGCGACTTCCGTATTTAAGCGGTTGGCGCGGCAGACAACGCCTTATCCTTAGTCACGATTTTGTCGAGGCCGGAATGCTACGCCGAGCGGGGTGGGCCGTCCGCTTTCTTCCCCGCATTGGTGGTAGCTACGAAGAGACCCCGCAAACTTTGATAGATTACATCCAGCGAGATCGCCGTTGGTGCCATGGAAACATGCAGCACCTTCGCCTGTTGGCGACCCGCGGCTTCCACATGATTTCGCGCATCCATTTGCTGCAAGGCGCTCTCTCGTTCCTGATGTCACCTGCGTGGCTTGCGGTCGTGATCCTTTGGGCCTTTGTCGGAACAAACCTAGATACCCCCGGGACATATTTCTCGGCGACAAACCCTCTTCAGCCAATGTGGCCCGAGCAACAACAAACAGTGGCGTGGTTCTACCTCTTGGTTGTTTACGGGATGCTCTTGTTTCCCAAGCTGGTGGGCGCGGTCATCTTCGGTCTGCGCCGGAACACACGTGCAGCCTACGGCTCGCCCCTTATGTTCGCCGGGTCGATGATCTTCGAGCTTATGCTTTCGGTCCTCTATGCACCGATCATGATGGTTCAGCACACCATCGCGACCGGATATGCGCTATTGGGGCGCTCCAATGCATGGGTGCCTCAAAACCGGACTGAAAAGGGGTACAGCTGGCTGCAAACCCTCCGGTTCCATTGGTTGGAGACCCTATTGGGAGTCTTACTGTTGGGCGGCATGGTCTTCGCGAATGTATCAGCGCTCATCCTTCCTATCGCCGTCGGCTTGGCAGCCGCCGTTCCGCTATCAAAACTGAGCTCCATTCGCGTGGCCGATGCAGGCATGCGCATGCTCCGCTTGGACACGCCTCACACGTTGAGAGAACCGGCAATTGTCAAATCCGCGCGCGAAGAACGAGCGTGGATGCGTTCGGCCCTTTCC
>CAYPVG010000007.1:0-5763 GCA_964414085.1 uncultured Boseongicola sp.
GTGTACTTCACCTTCCGCACCCGCGTCACATCCTCGGGCACACCCCGCACGAAGAAGTCGCGGCCCTTCTGATCCCGCGCCATCAGCTTGGCCGCAGCCTCACGCATGGCTGACAAGCGCTCAAGCTGGAACGCCAGATGCGCCGCAAGCTCTTCACCTGATGGACCTTCATCCGCCGGATCAGGCGGCAGCAACAAACGGGACTTCAAAAACGCCAGCCAGGCCGCCATCACCAGATAGTCAGCGGCTAGTTCAATCCGCAGTGTTTTTGCGCGCTCAACAAACGCCAAGTACTGCTCCGCCAGCGCCAAAACCGAGATCTTCCGTAAATCCACTTTCTGCGTCCGACTAAGCGTCAAAAGCAGGTCCAGGGGCCCCTCAAATCCGTCGACATCGACAATCAGGGCTTCCGCCGCAAGGCGGGCCTCTACATCGTCAAAATCTACATCACCATCAGGCATTGGCAGCGCCCCTTATTAGGCTGTCAAACTCCGCTTCCAAGGCCGGAATGTCAATATCCCTTGTGGTTGCACGCCGCGCTAACGCTATATCTGCGCGCTTCGTCGCTTCCGCGCTCATTTCGCTTACTGTGCCCGCGATGCGCTTCATCTCGCTCATCTCACCATTGCAATGGAGCACCAAATCGCACCCCGCGGCAACCGCTCGGGCGGCGCGAAACTCAACTTCGCCTTCTAAAGCGTTCATCGAAATATCATCGCTCATAAGTAGCCCGGACAGCCCAATTTGTTCCCGAAGAAACTGAATGCCGGCCTCCGACTGAGTTACAGGCTGCTCCTCATCAACTTCAGGCAGCACAATATGCGCCGTCATCGCCATTCCTGCCCCTGCCAAGGCGCGGAACGGGACAAAATCCGTACGCCTCAGTTGGTCCAAAGGCGCATCGATTGTCGGCAAGTTCTTGTGACTGTCTACAACGGCCCGCCCATGACCCGGGGCGTGCTTAATAACAGTCAAGCATCCCACCGCGTGATGACCGTTTGCACAGGCCGTTGCCATCTCCACAACCGTATCGGCATCCGTCCCATAACACCGGTTTCGCAAAAACGGATGGGTCTCCTCATAGGCGATGTCACACGACGGCGCGCAGTTCACATCGACGCCGTGCTCCAACAACTCCGCACCTATCAAGGCTCCTCGCAAATACATCGCTCGAGTCGCCAACTCGGGATCGTCGAACAACGCCACCTGATCCAACGGTGGCAAATACTCTCGCCAGTGCGGGGCCCGCATCCGCTGAACCCGACCGCCCTCCTGATCGATCAAGATCGGCGCGTCCCAGCCGACGGCTTCCCGCAAATCGCCCGTCAGGCTGCGTAGCTGGCCAGGCGTCTCACAATTGCGTTGAAAAAGAATAAAGCCCCAAGGATCCGCCTCGCGAAAAAACGAGTGCTCTTTTGGGCTTAGGACAGGCCCCAGGGGCGCGAAAGCATACGCGCCCCGGGCCACGTTATTCCTGAACGACGGGGATGCAGTTTGCCCCGTCAGACACCAGAACCGCGCAGAAACGGCGCGCCTCGGCCAAATCAGCAAATCCCATAGCACGCAGCCGCCAGAACGTGCGGCCACCCGTTTCAGCCTGCTGAACCACGCGCGACTTGCCAGCCATGTAATCTCCGAAATTAGCAATCGCGTTTGCCCACTCGGCCCGCGCAACCTCGGCGCTTCCATAAGCTCCAAGCTGCACAAGACGCGTACCCACTGGGATACTTTCAGGATCAATTGCACCCGTGACGTCGTTCATGACGGGACGCGAAGCAAACCGCTCACCCTCAGGGCGCCCTAGCGGACGGGGCGTGGCCAGCGGAACGCCCGGTCCAGCCGAAACAAGGCTCACTGGCTGCGCTTCTATAATTGCACCAATCTCCGATAAAGCCGCCGCAACAGCCAAATCGGTCGCCGACGGCGCTTCTTCAACAACCTCTTCCACAACAACAGCTTGCTCAACCACCGCGTCGCCAAGCACTGGCGCTGGTTCAATTTCGATCACCGGAAGAGGCTCTGGCTCAACCCGTGGAGCCAACTCCGCCATCGCCAAGTCTTCGTCTTCATTCAAAGTCGCTGGAGCGGGTGCCAAAACCACCTGCTGCACAACTTCCTCAACACGTTCTTCCGCAATACGGTTCACCGCGAGGCCTTGATAGCCATTCGCCAAACCACCTGGATCTTCCGGAGTAATCCGCATCGGACCTTCCAGGGCTTTCACAACCGGGATGCCCGTGACATCGCGCTGCCAAAGCTTCCAGCCCCAGGTCGCAAGACCCACGATCAACAAAACAGACAGGGCCGCGCCCGCCCAATTGATCGCCGCTGCAAGCGAACCGCCATCGCGGTCGCCATAATCATTGTAATGAATAGCCGCCATTGTTTATGCCTCACTGTCGCCGTCGGTTGACCCGACGTGCGTCTACTGCTCTCAAAACTCTGGCCGCGGTGCGCTTTTGTCAGCGCATCTCTTCGACCGGAGTCACACCAAGAATACCTAATCCGGCTGAAATAACAACGGCTACGGCGCGTGGCAGGGCGATTTTTGCTGCTGTCGCCTTGCTATCGCCCTCATGAAGGAAGCGAAGCTCTGGCTTGTCGTTCCCTTTGTTCCACAACGCGTGGAAATCCTGCGCCAGCTCATAAAGATAGAACGCGACCCGATGAGGCTCGTGATTCCGAGCTGCAATCTCCACCAGACGCGGCCATTCGGCGATCTTCATCGCCACTCGGAACTCAGCTTCGTCCTCCAACTTGGCGTTGTCCGAATACTCAAGTCCAAGCTCTTCGGCTTTGCGCATCACAGACCGCACCCGCGCATGCGCGTACTGCACATAGAACACGGGGTTGTCCTTGGACTGCTCCCCCGCCTTGTCGAAGTCGAACTCAAGCGGCGCGTCGTTCTTCCGCGTGAGCATCACAAACCGCGTCACATCCGGGCCAACCTGCTCAACCACGTCGCGCAAGGTCACAAACGTCCCTGCCCTCTTCGACATCTTGAACGGCTCACCGTTCTTATAAAGCTTCACCAATTGTGTGAGCTTCACATCCAGCGGCACACGACCGTCTGACAACGCTGACACTGCCGCATTCATCCGCTTCACGTAGCCGCCGTGATCTGCACCAAAAATGTCGATCAGCTCGTCGAAACCGCGGTTCACCTTGTCCCAATGGTAAGCAATGTCCGGTGCAAAGTACGTCCACGACCCATCCGACTTCATAATCGGCCGGTCCACGTCATCCCCATGCGCGGTCGAGCGGAACAACGTCTGCTCCCGCGGCTCCCAATCTTCGGGCATTTTGCCCTTAGGCGGCTCCAAAGTGCCCCGATAGATCAGATCCTTGCCTTTAAGATCCTCAATCGCCTTCTCGATCATCCCTGAACCATAAAGCGACTTCTCGCTGAAGAACTGGTCCATCTCGACGCCAAGTGACGCCAAATCTGCCCTGATCAGATCCATCATCTGATCCGTGGCAAAGTTCCGAACGGTCTCTAGCCAAACCTCTTCCGGCTGATCCAGAAACTGATCTCCAAATTCTGCCTTCAGCGCTTCGCCCACCGGCACAAGATAGTCGCCCGGGTAAAGCCCTTCCGCGATCTCAGGCGACAGACCGTGCGCCTCGCGATACCGCTCATAAGCCGACCGTGCGAGCACATCGACCTGTGCCCCACCATCGTTAATGTAATACTCGCGCGTGACGTCATAGCCTGCGTAAGCCAGCAAAGACGCCAAAGCGTCGCCAAATACAGCGCCCCGCGTATGACCAACGTGCAATGGGCCTGTCGGGTTCGCGGATACATACTCGACGTTTACCTTCACACCCGCGCCCATGCCGGAATGGCCAAAACTCGCGCCCGCATCAATCGCCTCAGCAACAACATCATGCCAAACGTCCGGATGCAGCCTGAGGTTCAAGAAACCTGGCCCCGCGACCTCAGCCACCGCAATCCGGTTATCGCTCGTCAATCGCGCCGCCAAAGCATCCGCAATCACACGAGGAGGCTTGCTCGCCGCCTTCGCCAGCACCATCGCAGCATTCGTCGCCATATCGCCATGCGCCGCATCGCGCGGCGGCTCCACGGCCACATTGCCCCAGGACAATCCGCTCGGCAGCTCGCCATCGGCCACCATGGCATCCAGCGTTTCAATCACAGATGTGCGGATCTCGGCGAAAATATTCATCTCTCTGGCCCTTAGGGAAGTCGCGAGCGGTTTACCACCATCAACAAGCGCGTCAACGCCAGCCTAGGCGATTGACTTGATGTCTCAGCTCAAACACTCTCCGAAGCATGACATACAGGCTCGAATTTGTCGAAACGCTCCCGGACATGAGTGCGCTTCGCAACATCCTCACGGACTACCTCCGCGACATCCTTCCAAAATTCGAGGCCGTAAGCGGCATCACCATCGACCCCGAAGATATGGCAGCCAAAACCGTTGCCGACCCTACCGAGTTGCTCCCTCCTCGCCATCGACTTCTCTTGGCATACGACAGCAACGACACGCTGGTCGGCTGCGGCAGCATCCGCCGTATTCGCGATGATGCCGGAGAAATGAAACGTATGTTCGTGAAGAAAGAGCATCGAGGTACTGGCCTAGGCCGCCAACTCTTCGAAGAACGCATTGCCGAAGCGCGCCGCATGGGGCTTTCGTGGCTCTACGCAGACACCGTCAAAGGTAACCACGCCATGCTGAACCTCTACGAGAAATACGGCTTCGACTACATCGACCGCTATCCTGAGAACGCGAACCCGGCTGAGTTCGCGCCCCACCTCGTCTTTTTGCGCCTGAAGCTTGCACCAAGCGCCTAAAGCGGGTCGCGCAACAAGTCACTCAGCATCGGACAGGCATCGCCACCAACAGTTGCGCACTCGTTTAACGATTGGGACAAGCGCGCTTCCAATTCCTGCAAATCCGCAATCTTGGCTCGGATCTCTTCAAGGTGGCGCTTCCCAACTTTTTGAACGCTTGCGCAATCGTCTCCAGTCTTCGAAGCCGCCCCAATAAGTGCCACGATGTCCTCAATCGCGAAGCCAAGCTCACGGCACCTCTTCACAAATCGAAGCCGTGCCACTTGATCTTCCGTGTACATCCGGCGCCCATTGGGAGCCCGATCCGGCTCATCCACGACGCCGCGCTTTTCGTAAAATCGAATTGTCTCGATATTGACCCCGCTCAGCTGCGAAGCCTCTCCAATTGCAAACATTTTTCTAAAAAACCTCTTGCACCTGTAGCCACTACAGATGTCATAAAAAGTTTACAGATGAAAGATCAAAACATCTGTTCCGCCGCACCACACTCACGGACGGCAGAAGGTTCGCCCCCGGGACCGCTAGATTTAGATTGCCCGGGGGCGTATTACTTTAAAGCACGAATTGCCGCTGCACCCGGTCCGCCGAGCAAACGCTCGTGCGACATCAACGCAAAGCGGTCGGTCATGCCTGCGATGTAGTCCGAGACGATCCGCGCCAGCGTCGTCTCGCCTTCCGCCTCTTCCACATCCTTACGCCACTGCTTCGGCAGCTCCTGCGGGTTCGACATGTAAAACGGAAACAACTCTTCGACGGCCCTCGTCACTTCGGCCCGCATTTCAACAACTGCCGGCGCGCGATACATGCGCTGAAACAAAAACTCCCGGATCACCTTCAAGTCGGCAAAAACATCTGGCGAAAACCGGATAATCTGAAACCCAGCCCGCCGGATATCATCCGCGGATTTCGGTCCGATCTCCAAAAGAGACTGGCGCGCAACCGCAATC
>CAYPVG010000008.1:0-3458 GCA_964414085.1 uncultured Boseongicola sp.
CGCGGCCTATGTGTTCTATTCGCCTGAACCAACGCTCACCATTTTGCAGATGGGTGCCGCTATGGGTCTGCTCGGATGGGCCATGACGCGCCTGCCAGAACGCACCGGTCGTCACGCAGGTATCCTCGCCATCATGGCTGCGGTTGTTGGCAACCTCGCCTTCCTCGTAGCCTCGCTCTGGGGTGATGAGATCGGTGCGTCCTTCTTCCGCGATGAAGCTCCACGTTATGGCGACTTTGACGACTGGCGCGACTATCAAGCGGCCTATGAACTCTGGACAGAACAGTTCATCCACCTCTCCGAGCATGTCTTCAGCGCAGTCTGGGCAGTTCTCCTGATTGTCGGCGCTTGGATTGCAGCCGCCACCCATCGACGCGGTCTGTTCAACGCAAGCGTGACCTTCCTTGGCATCCACGCCTACACGCAGCTGTTCGAGACGTTCTCAGACGAGCCCATGGTCTATGCGCTCGGTGGTCTTGCAGCCATCCCGGCAGCCTGGGGCCTTTGGAGACTGAACCAGAAAATGTTCGCCGATCCCCAGCCGGTCTAATCATCCCTCCGGCGCGAACATCCAGCGGCCCCCTTCTGTCCCGGAGGGGGCCGCGTTTATGCTGCCACACAGATGTCAGCAGCCCCCTGCTAGGACGCGTCCTAACGACCTCAACCGGGACCGCCCACATGACCGCCATCAATGCCAATCTCTCCACAACGACGCTCGAACGCACCTGGCACGTCTGGGTGGAACTGGCGGATCGTGACGATGCCCGTGTTCGTGAAGCCGTGACCAAAGCGGTCGGCCTCGCGTACGGCAACTACAAAGGTGTTGCGTTCGAAGGCGCGAACGGCACGCAGTATTTCCGGCCAGTTGACGGCTCGCAGATGGGCGACACCGGCGAAACTGTTGAGATGCCCGTCCGCATCCTGACTTTCACACTTCCCGACGACGACAAGATCGTCGCCGAGGCTATCGAGGCCATCCGCTTCGCACACTCCTACCAAGAACCGGTGATCATCCTGAAGGAAGCCTACGCCAGCCGCGCCCACTACGACACCGACCGCGATAACCCCAACCGCTGGTGGAACCGGGGCTTTGACGTCTAAGCGCTCGCCACGACGAGCCGATACCCGCAGTCCAGCTCATCCTGATCGCGCAAATGCCCGTATTTCGCGTCCCACGCGCCACGTTCCAGGTCGCCGGACAACCGGGAAACGCCCGCCTCCACACCGTTGATCATCCAGAATGACGACATCGCGGCGCGCAGGCGCGGATCAAGATACATCTCGGGTCGTCGCCAATAGGCTGCGAGAAACCCATCCGTGCAATCTGCGGGAATCGGCACCGCACGTACTTCTGCCTCGTCCCAGGTGTCGCTGTATAGCTGCAGAGGGGGCATCCGGTCATCGTCGAGCGTCGCCAGCTCCGGAAAGTAGTCGAGCAGCCAGAAGTTTCGCACCGTGGCGTCATAGGTCAAAAGCACCAAAGGCCCACGGGACACCCGCGCCATCTCGGACAATCCTTTGGCAGCATCGGCCCAGTGATGGATCGTCAAAACGCCCATTGCCGCGTCAAATGTGTTGTCGCCGAACGGCAGGTTCTCTGCCACGCCCTGAATGACTGGGGCGGAAGTCTCGCTACGTTGAGCAATCATTTCGCCCGACGGTTCCAGCGCCATAACGTCCAGATGATCGGGCTCATAACTGCCCGTACCGGCACCGACATTCAGAACGGACTGAGCATCGCCCAGCGCATCCCAAATCGCGGCCTCAATCCGTGGGTCGGGCTTACGCAGGTTGGCATAGTCGATGCCAATCGTGTCGTACCTGGAACTCAAAGCAGCCCGTCGGCTTGAAAAATCTCGATAAGATCGGCCTCAGGCCGCGGCCCGATGTGGCTGATCGCTTCTGACGCAGCCACGCAGCCCATGCGTCCGCATAAGTCGAGAGGCATATCGCGGCTAAGAGCCCAAAGAAATGCCCCTGCGAAGGCATCGCCTGCCCCTGTCGCGTCCACGATGTCGGTAGGCTTAGCGGGTGCGTGCCAACGCTCTTCACCCGCCAGAATGTGCGCACCCTTGGCACCTTCTGTGCAAGCGACAATCGCAATCTCGTTTGACGCCGCCGCCAATGCGACTTCAAGATCATCCGTCAGATACATCGAACACAGCTCGTCCCGGTTGGCGAACAGTACATCCACGTGATCGCGGATCATCGCACGGAACGCGTCGCGGTGGCGTTCAACGCAAAACGGATCCGATAGCGTCAAAGACACCTTGCCGCCGGCCGCCTCGGTCGCCTCGATCGCCTTGGCAAAAGCCGCATGGCTTTCGGGGCCGTCAAAACGATACCCCTCAAGGTAGATCATATCCGCCTCGGCCATCTGCGCCGGGTCAATATCGCCGGGTGTCAAAAATTCGGTCACACCAAGATAGGTATTCATTGACCGCTCTCCGTCCGGCGTCACCAGCACAATGCAGCGGCCTGTCTCGTCCTTGGCGTCTTTCCCGGCAAACTCGGTTTCGTAGACAGCACCCTGCGCCCGCAGGTCGTGTGCAAAGATCGCACCTAGCTGGTCATCTTTCACCTTTCCGACATAGGCCGTGCGCCCACCCAAGGCCGCGATAACAGCAATTGTATTTGCCGCCGACCCGCCACTCACTTCGCGCGCAGGCCCGATCCTCGAATAAAGATCAACGGCACGCTCCATATCGATGAGCTGCATGATACCCTTCTC
Organism: uncultured Boseongicola sp.; assembly: GCA_964414085.1. GTDB lineage: Bacteria > Pseudomonadota > Alphaproteobacteria > Rhodobacterales > Rhodobacteraceae > Boseongicola. The sequence continues at coordinate 2,732 of CAYPVG010000008.1, forward strand.
AATCCCGGCCTGCCCAAGGAACTCCTCATCGCAGCGCGCCAGAATATCGACCATCGCGTTGCCGATCCCAACCACATCAAATGTCTTCGTCATTCCGTCTTGTCCTCAAATTGGCAGAGATCGCGTATCAAGCACGCGTTGCATTTCGGTTTCCGGGCCACGCAAATGTAGCGTCCGTGCAGGATCAGCCAGTGATGCGCGTGTTGCTGGAACTCGGCTGGCACGTGATCTTCAATTGCACGCTCCACAGCGTCGACGTCCTTACCAGGGGCCAGCCCGGTACGGTTTCCGACCCGGAAGATATGTGTATCTACCGCCTGCGCTGGGTGCTTGAACCACATGTTCAGCACAACATTTGCTGTCTTGCGCCCCACTCCGGGGAGCGACTGCAACGCCGCGCGCGACGACGGCACCTGACTGTCAAACTCATCGACGAGCTTCTGAGACAGCTTGATGACGTTCTTCGCCTTGTTGCGGAACAGGCCAATCGTCTTGATGTGCTCGATGACGCCCTCTTCACCCAGCGCCAGCATTTTCTCCGGCGTATCCGCCACCGCGAACAGGCCCCGCGTCGCCTTGTTTACACCCGCATCCGTAGCCTGCGCCGACAGCGCAACTGCCACAACCAGCGTGTAGGCGTTTACATGCTCCAACTCGCCCTTCGGCTCGGCTTCCGACTGTTGAAAGCGCGTGAAGATCTCGTGGATCACCGGGTAGGAAAGCTGCT
>CAYPVG010000009.1:0-3774 GCA_964414085.1 uncultured Boseongicola sp.
TCATATCCGATTGTGGGCGCTATCACGCCGTCCTTCAACGCCATGACAACAGCCAACAACTCCACCGCGCCGGTGCCACCAATCAGATGTCCATGCATCGACTTGGTCGACGAAATCATGACTTTGTCTGCGTGGGGCCCAAATACATTCGCGACAGCAGCGCATTCGGTTTTGTCATTTGCCGCGGTGCCTGTGCCGTGCGCATTTATATATCCAACCTGCCCGGCATCTATCCCGGCGTCGCGCAATGCGCCTGCCATCGCTCGCGCCGCGCCCTGTTGCGAGGGCATCACGATGTCCGCTGCATCAGAGGTCATGGAAAACCCGACGACCTCGCAAAGGATGTCCGCGCCGCGCGCTTTCGCATGTTCATATTCTTCAAAGACAAAGACCCCGGCGCCCTCGCCTTGCACCATTCCATTGCGGTTGGCCGAGAACGGTCTGCACGCGTCGCGGGACATGACGCGTAAGCCCTCCCAAGCCTTTACGCCGCCAAAGCAGAGCATGGATTCCGAGCCGCCGGTAATCATCACCTGTGCTGCACCGTTTCTGACAAGCCAAAATGCCTGTCCCATTGCATGGTTGGATGATGCGCAGGCAGTCGCCACGGTGAATGACGGGCCCTTAAGATTCCAATTCATCGAAACATGGCTGGCAGCCGCGTTATTCATCAGCTTGGGAACAATGAAGGGGTGGACTCGGTTTTTTCCCTCTTCATAGACCGCCCGGTAATTCTCGTCCTGTGTCGTCAATCCGCCGCCGCTTGTGCCTAGAACGACGCCAGCATCCGCTGCAAGCGCATCACTAAACTCCAAGCCGGATTGCGCTATTGCCTCTTCCGCTGCGATCAGTGTGAACTGTGTGAACCGATCGTACAAAGCCTGCTGTTGCCGATTGAACCTGCTTTCAGGGACATATCCACGCACTTGCCCGCCGATTTTGATCGAGAGTCGCTCTACGTCGCGGATGTCAAGCTCACCAATCCCACAGCGCCCTTCACGCATGGCTTCAAAAGTGTCTGCGACGCTGTGCCCAAGAGGGTTGATCGTGCCAGCACCTGTGACGACGACCCGCCGCATCAGCCCGTCTGCTCGCCGACCAGCTTTTCTACCGCCGAAATGATTGAGGACACGGAAGAGATATCAAAATCAGACGCATTCGGTTCGTTCGCATTGAACGGAACCTGAATGTCGAATTCTTCCTCAATGGCAAAGATAGCCTCGACCAACGCCATTGAGTCGATGCTCAGGTCTTCCAGAGTGTGCTCCAACGAAACTTCAGAAGGCTCCATCAGCGCCTGCTCGGCGATGATCTTAACCACCCGCTCTTTAACGCTGTTCGACATGCGTCACCTGCTTTCGACAATGACTGCAATTGCAACCACGAGACTATTTAGTCGTCCTTGTCGCCGCTTAAAACTGCTTTCTTTAGTGTTCTTATATCATCCATCAACCGCGGAAGCCTGCGCCAATTTCGAGAAGCCTCCAGAAACTGGTCCATCTTCATCCCCGGATATCCCAGGACAACGCGCCCGGCGGGCACTTTGGTCATGATTTTTGTGGCGCCTCCGGCAACGACGTCGTCGCCCACAAAAATATTGTCAGAAACGCCAACTTGCCCTCCTAGCACAACCCTGCTCCCAATACGGGTCGATCCCGCGATACCGACTTGTCCGCAAAGGAGCGTGTCGTCCCCAACCACAACGTTGTGCCCCAGATGAACTAGGTTATCGAGTTTCGTGCGATGCCCGATTTTTGTGGCCCGTATCGTCCCGCGATCCAGCGTGCTATTCGCGCCAATCTCTACATCGTCGCCGATCTCGACGGTTCCAATGGAATGGATTCGGGTCCAACTGGCATTGACGGCGGTGGTATCTCCTCCGAGTGACGCGCGCGCCTCCTCGACACGACTCTTTTCTGGCGTGACGAAACTGAAACCATCGGCGCCGATGACGGCACCAGGCTGGCAAATGAAACGATCACCAATTTCCGCTCTTGCGCCAATACGCACACCGGCATGAATTAGTGCATCGTCGCCGATCACCGCTTCTTCAGCGATCGACACATGCGCGGCGATCTTTGCGTTCGAACCGATCTTGACCCCGCGGCCAATGACAACAAACGGCCCAATCGCAGCCCCGGCCCCAATAACCGCACTTGGATGCACCACAGCAGAAGGATGAACACCCTGTTCAATCTCTGGTCCAGGATCAAGAAATCTGGTCAGGCCTGACATTGCATAGCGAGGTCGCGGCACAATGATTGCTGCTTCCAAGCCAAGTGCTTCCCAATCGGCGCCATCCCAAAGAATAGCGGCACGCGCATCGCCCGCTGCGAGGCCGTCTGCATATTTCGGGTCCATTGCGAGTGCCAACTGATCGGAAGCTGCCATCGCAGGTTCAGAAGCACCGGCGACCACGATTGTTCCGTCGCCCAGCACCTCAGCGTCAAGCGCAGCTGCAATGTCAAAGACAGTGTGGCTCATATCCGGCCCCTTTCAGGGCGAGAATTATCCCCGAACGGCTTGAAGCACCACCCCGGCGTTGCTCAATGCGCGCCAAATGGCCCGATCGCGTCCATACACATCGCCACGGAATTCAATTCCGCCCTTGGGTTTTGTGATAGCGGTTCGATAGACAAGGTGCACTGGCACCGGTTGGTCGAGCATCACAACAGTCTCGCGCCCAGTGCGAAGTGTGCTTTGGAAGAACCCAACTGGATCACTTTCTTGCTTGCCCAAAAGCTCGTAGGCGAAATCAAACGGGTCATTCAGTCGTATACAACCATGACTGAATGCGCGTTTCTCGCGACCGAACAGGCTCTTCGCAGGCGTATCGTGCAAATAGATGTTGTATCGGTTTGGAAACATGAACTTGACCAATCCAAGTGCGTTTCCCCGGCTCGGAGGCTCCTTCATGTCATAGGGGAAGAAATCCTCTGTATATTGAGAGAAATCCGCCTCCGCTCTATCGACCAGTTGGCCGCGAATATCAGTGATATTCAGGTTGGAAACAGCAAACGGGTCTTCCTTTAGCAGCGGGAGATACTCTTTTGTGGCAATCGACTTCGGTACGTTCCATGTCGGATTAATCACCATGTGATCCATCACATCGGAGAATTCCGGCGACCGACGCTCTACGTCGTTAGCTCCGATAACTGAACGCGTCCGGAATGTGACCTTGCCGTTGTCAACGATACGCGCATGGAAATCAGTCAGATTCACCCAGATATGCCGCTTGCCCAAAGGCATATTGATCCAGCGTTCCCGTTCCATTGCGACAACGATTTGGCTGAGGCGGCTCGCGGCGGACACATTGATAGCCTGCAAAGTTCGCGGTCCAGCAACGCCATCATCGAAGAGCCCATGCGTTTGCTGGAAAGCTTTTACTGCCGCCTGAATATCCGCGTCGTAGGTTGTTGTCGCTGTGCGATCCAGGTACCCCATTGCGATCAGACGGTTGCGCAAAGTCAAAACAGATTTGTTTTTGGCACCCGGCTTAAGGGTTCTTTCCGGGACTTCATCACCCCAGCCGCCCCGACCGATGATCCGCTCAAAGCGCATCTTCTCTTTCATAAGTCGCGCATACTCTGCGCTGCTGGGCGGTAAAGCCTCTAGGAAACCAGAAGCCGAAGACTTGTAAAATGCCGCCAGCGTTGCTTTGCGCGGCCGTAGGGGGACTTCGCGAACCAGACCCTCGTCGACCCTGCTCGGCACCACAACCCCAGTTTGAACGTCGCGAGCATATTCCAAGAAGAGACGGCTTAGCTCTACATC
>CAYPVG010000010.1:0-8101 GCA_964414085.1 uncultured Boseongicola sp.
GCTTTTCCAAGGGCGCGAAACGCGAGTCTGGGGTATTTCGCATGTTTTTTGTCAACTATTTTCTCAAATTGATCCAGAACAACGACTTTGAGTGAAACTCATTCAAAAATTGGCATGCTTTCAACCGCTGGAGAAGATGTCCCATGGCTTTCAAAACGCTCACAACTGTGTTCCAAAATCCAAAATTGGATCAGCCGCATCTCTTGCACACAACCGATCTAGCGCGGGCCTGGAATGCCCACCTTGACGTGTTGGCAATTGGCACCGACCACGTACATCCTGGCACATTCTATGCAGGCGCCGGAGCCATCGCCGTACGCGATGGGCTGGATCAAGCCATCGAAGATGCCAATTTGGCGCGCGAGGCAGCAACCGAGCACCTCAAGACGACGGATGTCAGTTGGCGGGTCCATGCAATCGTTGCCCAGATGGGGGCAATGGCTCAAAGCGTCGCCCAACATACCGCGCTCTCCGACCTCGTTGTATTGCCTCGTCCCTATGGAGACGGAAGGGGTAGCGAGGATGTCGCAATAACCGAGGCCGCGCTGTTCTCCACGCGAACTCCGATCCTGGTCCTCCCATCATCCGCGGGCGAGGCAGGCAAAGCTGAAAGGATAGTTATCGCCTGGAACCAAAGCCCTGAAGCGTTAGCGGCCATCCGTGCGGCACTTCCATTGCTGAAATCGGCGCAAGAGGTGAACATCGCAATTATCGACCCTCCAGCGCACAACACAGAACAAATCGACCCAGGACACCAACTGGCCGAGATGCTCACCCGTCACGGAGTTTCCTGCGAAATCGCCGTACTTGCGCGCACTATGCCGAATATCTCAGACGTGCTGATGCGTCACGCATTGGACATCAATGCAGATATGATCGTCATGGGCGCATACGGGCATTCGCGACTACGCGAGGCTATTTTGGGCGGCGCGACGCGCAATATGCTCGAAAAGTGCAGCTTGCCGGTTCTCATGGCCCATTAAAAAAAAGGACCGGGCACTTGGCCCGGCCAGTCTTACAGGGAGGAACCGTGTCATAACCCGGACACGGAAACGGGATCTCACGAATCAGGCGACGAGCCTGTATCCACCACTTTCCGTAACAAGAAGGCGCGCATTTGACGGATCTGGTTCGATTTTTTGCCGAAGCCGGTAGATATGCGTCTCCAATGTGTGGGTGGTAACGCCTGCGTTGTAGCCCCAAACCTCGTGCAAAAGCACGTCGCGGGCCACGCCTCCTTCAGTCGCGCGGTAGAGGAATTTCAGGATATTCGTCTCTTTCTCGGTCAGACGAATTTTCTTCTCGTCCTCGGTCAAAAGCAGCTTCTGAGCTGGCTGGAACGAGTATGGTCCAAGCTGGAAAATAGCGTCTTCCGACTGCTCATGTTGGCGCAACTGCGCACGAATACGGGCCAGAAGGACGGGGAACTTGAACGGCTTCGTCACGTAATCGTTGGCACCTGCATCCAATCCAAGGATAGTGTCGGCGTCACTGTCGTGGCCCGTCAGCATTAGGATCGGGCATTTGACGCCATGCTTGCGCAGAACGCGGCAAAGCTCGCGACCGTCGGTGTCCGGTAGACCAACGTCAAGGATAACCAGGTCGTAAATGGCTTGTTTCGCACGTTCCAAAGCGCTGGCACCACTGTCAGCTTCAAAAACGTCAAACTCTTCCGTCATCACCAGCTGTTCGCCGAGCGCTTCGCGCAAGTCATCGTCGTCATCGACCAGCAGGATCTTTTTTAGATTCTGAGACATGTCTTTGCCTTCCTTGGACCTCTTGCGATCAGAGATGCGACCAGAACGTGACGACGACAAGAATTACTGCACTTTCTCACGCGCTCGTGTCGGAAAGGGCGGGAATGTTTCAAAATTCGCTTATGATCACGGAAGAAATGTGCTTAATCACAGCTCAAGATGTCACTCGCTCCCACACTCATAGACCTCATCGCGCGTGCGCGAACGGACCTCCGGCTGGGACTTCCGGTTGTTCTTCTGCGAGGCGAACAGAAGTACCTCGTGCTAGCTGCGGAAGGTTTGGACGAGGCGCGATGGCAAGCTGCCAGACAACTGGGCACACCCGTTCTAGCTATCACTGCACGGCGCGCCGAGACTCTAAGGGCACGTGCGTACGATGCAGACATCGCAAGACTGCAAGTCCCCGACAGCGCCTCATCGAACTGGATAAGTTGCGTCGCCGACCCGAAAGATGACCTCTCCTCCCCAATGAAGGGGCCGTTTTCGTCAGAGCGGGACGGAGACGCATCCGCACATCGAACGGCCGTCAAACTGACCAAGACAGCTTGGTTACTTCCCGCAGCAGTAGTCATCCCAATCTCTCATATGCCTGCGGAAAACCTGACAATTCTCCCGGTCCAGGACACAGACGTTCTTTTATCGGCCCCTGCACAGCATCGCGACATTGTCACAGGCCGCGTTCCGATCTCGGTCGCGACATCGGGGCGTGTTCACGTGTTTCGCCCCAAAGACGGCGGAGAGGAGCACGTTGTCTGCGAAATCGGTCGGCCACAGCGCGACAAACCGGTCCTAGCAAGACTGCACTCCGCATGCTTCACGGGCGACGTCCTTGGTTCCTTGAAATGCGACTGCGGCCCTCAACTCCACGCCGCCCTTAGCCAAATGGGGTCAGAGGGTGAAGGCGTCCTACTATACCTAAACCAGGAAGGGCGCGGGATCGGACTCGCCAACAAGATGCGCGCTTATGCGTTGCAGGACCAAGGCTTTGATACGGTGGATGCAAACCACCGTCTGGGATTTGAAGATGATGAAAGAGACTTCCGCACAGGTGCAGATCTTTTAAAGCGGCTGGGTTTTTCTTCGGTTCGACTCCTCACCAATAACCCGGCCAAAGCTGCAATGATGGAAGCGCAAGGCATTGAGGTTGCGGAGCGTGTACCACTCAAAGTCGGTCTCAACCCGCTGAACGAAGCCTATCTGGATACGAAGGCAAAGAAATCCGGCCATATCTTATGAGCGAATGGAGCGCGGGCAACTCTCCTGGTCTAGCGGTAGGTGAGCCAAGATGACGCCCGCAGACATGGTTCTCACGCCGCGCGGGCTGCGGTTTTGGGGTATTTACTTCCCCTGCACGATCGGACGCGGCGGCATCCGACCAGACAAGAAGGAAGGCGACGGCGCAACCCCCGTCGGCGAACACAACATCGCCGGGCTACTCTATCGACCAGACCGCATGGCCAAACCAACGGGCTGGGCAGTGCCCATCCGCCCTGGCGATCTCTGGTGTGATGACCAGCGACACGAAGACTACAACCTCATGGTACGCGTCCCTTTCGCCGCCTCGCACGAGGTCCTTCGGCGCGCAGATCCGCTCTATGACTTAGTTGTGCTCACAGATTGGAACTGGCCTTATGCGGAACGCGGAAAAGGATCCGCAATCTTCATGCACAGTTGGCGTCGACCCGGCGCGCCAACCGAAGGCTGCGTCGCCCTCAGACGCGATCACCTATTGTGGATTGCCCAGCGGCTCACGTTTGGTGGACGCTTGATCGTTCCACCTCAGCCGTAATCACGCGCACCAAAGATCGCCGAACCTACACGAACATGCGTCGCGCCCTGCGCGATCGCCTCTTCGAAGTCGCCACTCATTCCCATGCTCAACCCGCTCAATCCGTTGCGTACAGCAATTTTGGCGAGCAACGCGAAATGCAGCGATGGTGCCTCATCCACAGGCGGAATGCACATGAGCCCTTTGAGCGGCAATCCAAGCGCGTGACACTCTTCGATCAAAGCATCCGCGTCATCCACGGAAACGCCCGCCTTCTGAGACTCATCACCCGTATTGACCTGAACAAACACGTCCGGACAACGGCCCAGCTCGTCAGCCAATCTAGCGATGGTGCGCGCCAACTTCGGACGGTCGACAGTGTGGATGACATCAAACAACTCGCAGGCAACGCGCGCCTTGTTCGTTTGAAGCGGCCCAATCAGATGGAGTTCCACACCGGGGAATGCCTCTTTAAACGCGGGCCACTTCCCTTGTGCCTCTTGCACCCGGTTTTCGCCAAACACCCTGTGGCCTTCACGTAGAACCGCTTCGACCCGTTCGTTCGGTTGCACCTTGCTGACAGCGATCAGCGAGATGCCCTCCGCATCGCGGCCATACCGCTCAGCGGCATCTTTCAATCGTGTTTGAATGTCGATCAGGCTCATACCCGCGCTCCAATAGTTCGCGCCTGTACATGCCAAAAAGAAAAGAGCGGGCGCAAGGCCCGCTCTTCCCAATTAAGCTCTAATCCAGATTGGATTAGAAGGACATGCCGATGCCGAGGTCCCAAGCAGTGTTTGCGCCGTTGTCAGCAACACCACCGGCCAGCTCTGCGCCGCCACCGAGGTCCATCGAGAAGCCGATGCCCATAGCTGCGTCGCCTGGGTTGTTGTCGCCGTCTGCGTAACCAAAGTTGATGGTTGCCATGCCAGCGTCGTACGACAGGATTGTGCCGTAGTTGTTACCAAGATCGTGATCTTCGTAGTAAACGTCGAAGCCGAGGCCGCCGAGGTCACCAGAAAGGTCGAGCGCGGTGACACTGTCAACCGGACCGCCATTGACGTCTTCGTAACCGAGACCGATCGTGATAGCGCCGGTCGCAATTTTAACGCCAGCAGCCATGTCGTCTACGCCAGTGTCTTTGTTCATGGACACATAAACTGTCGCAGCGCCAAGCGTGTTGGAGTACAGAACGCCAGAAGACGAACCGATGCCACGGCCGAATTCAGCAACGTTGTCTACGCCGAGACCGTCGAAGCCGATGTCGCCGATACCAGCAACAGACTGCAGAGCGTCGTCAGGGTCGCCAACTACGAGCTTGCCCCAAGAACCGGAGATGTAAACTTCCCAGTTGTCGAGACCGATCGCGGACGAAGAGCCGCTTGCAGTCGAAGCAGAGAATGCGTCGATGATTGTGTAGTCGAAGCCAAAGCCCAGACCGCCATCAGTTTCGCCAGAACCGGCGAAGTCGATGTTGATGGAGTTGTTGATCTGGATGTCGGAACCAGGAGCGCCGGAGTCAGAAACCCAGAGATCGGCAGCGCCGCCAACAGAAACGCCTGCGTGGGCGTCAGCGAATGCAACACCAGCGCTCAGAACCAGAGCGGATGTGCCAAGAAGAACCTTTTTCATCTTTTTTCCCTCGTGTGTAAAAGGTGCGTCTCAATTCGGTCGCACCGAACTGATTGGTATCGTATGTCTCTCCGCCGTGATGAGATTGCAAGCTTAGGGGGGCGCTGCATTCCAGACTCAAATGGGATGGTGCAGCTTTGCCACAGTCGCTTTTGCCGACTCTGCTATTAGTATCGGGCAAAAGCGCTTGAGACGCTGGGTTTGCTCAGTTACTCATGCTCGGAAACTCAAAGGGATCAAGGTCATGGCCGCATTGGAACGAATTGTCGCAGGCAAAACCGTCGCCATGATTGCCGTTCTGTTTTTGTTAGCGGGCTGCGGTGCATTCAGCAACGTCTTCGACGGCGACAACACAACGCCCGAATCGCTTCAGGAAGAACCAGAGCGTGGAACAATCTGGGACCTTTTCTCGAACCGAGACGATCCGAACACCACGATTGAGGTCAACAAATACATCTGGAACGCTACATTTGATGTGCTCGACTTCCTGCCAATCCAAACTGCTGACCCCTTTTCTGGCGTAATTGTCACTGGCTTTGGCACGCCCCCCGGAGGCGGAACGGCTTATCGAGCAACCATCTTCATTCGCGATCCAGCGCTTGAAGCGCGCTCGCTCAACCTTGCGTTGGCAACGCGTTCCGGACCGGTCCCAACCGAACCCGTGCGTGCGGTCGAAGACGCCATCCTGACACGCGCGCGGCAGCTTCGCATTCGCGACATCAACCTATAGACCTTCGATACGCACCCGACTAAGACGCTGGCCGGGTCACCACGCCCGGCCATTTCATTTGCAAGAGACGAAAACCATGTCCGCCTACGACACAAAAACCATCGAACCGAAATGGCAAAAGGCCTGGGAAGACGCCGGAACATTCCTCGCCACCAAGGAAGGCGGCAAGCCAAAGTACTACGTGCTCGAGATGTTCCCTTATCCGTCGGGCCGCATTCACATCGGTCACGTGCGCAACTACACGATGGGCGACGTCATTGCGCGGTATAAACTGTCAACGGGCCACAACGTTCTGCATCCCATGGGCTTTGATGCGTTCGGAATGCCCGCCGAAAACGCCGCTATGGCCTCGAACGGTCATCCAAAAACCTGGACCTACGACAACATCGACACAATGGTCAGCCAGATGAAGCCGCTCGGCTTCGGCCTAGACTGGTCACGCATGTTCGCAACTTGTGACCCTGAATATTATGGCCAGCAGCAGTCCATGTTCATCGATTTCCTCGAAAAGGGGCTGGTCTACCGCAAAAACGCGACCGTGAACTGGGACCCGGTCGATATGACCGTGCTCGCCAATGAACAAGTGATCGACGGCAAAGGCTGGCGCTCTGGCGCCGAGGTTGTGCGGCGCGAGCTGACGCAATGGTTCTTCAAGATCAGCGATTTCTCTGAAGAGTTGCTCGACGCGATCGACGGCCTCGACAACTGGCCCGCGAAAGTGAAGCTGATGCAGCAAAACTGGATCGGCAAGTCGCGCGGTCTGCAATTCGCATTTGAACGCACTGACGGCGGCGATCCGATCGAAGTCTACACTACGCGCCCAGACACTCTCATGGGCGCTTCCTTCGTCGGCATCTCCGCTGATCATCCGCTCGCTAAAGAACTGGCCGAAACCAACCCGGAGATCGCAGCCTTCCGCGCTGAAGTCGCCAAGGGCGGCACGACTGCCGAGGCGCTTGAAAAAGCCGAAAAGCTCGGTTTCGACACTGGCCTCACGGTTAAGCACCCGCTCGATCCCAACTGGGAGCTGCCGATCTGGATCGCGAACTTCATACTGATGGATTACGGCACTGGCGCGATATTTGCTTGTCCGGCCCATGACCAGCGCGACCTCGACTTCTGCCGCAAGTACGACTTGCCGGTTATCGACACATTTTTCGCCCTCGACGATGCGACACCGGTCGCAAACGAAGCCTATGTGCCGCCCAAAACGGACACTGTTCAATGGGTTAATCACTTTGCAGGCCTCGACAAAGCCACTGGCGAGGAAGCCATCGACGCCACCGTTGACTTCGCCGAGAAAGCCGGCTGGGGCAAAGGTGTCACCAACTACCGCCTGCGTGACTGGGGTCTTTCGCGCCAACGCTACTGGGGCTGCCCCATCCCCGTCGTCCATTGCGACGACTGCGGCGTCGTGCCTGAGAAGAAAGAAAATCTGCCCGTTGAATTGCCCGAGGACGTTAGTTTCTCCGAACCCGGCAATCCGCTCGACCGCCATCCAACGTGGCGCGACGTGCCCTGTCCGTCCTGCGGCAAACCTGCGAAACGCGAAACCGATACAATGGACACGTTTGTTGACTCGTCCTGGTACTTCGCACGCTTCACAGCACCCCGCGCCGAAACTCCGACGAACATGGAAGACGCCAACTACTGGATGAACGTCGACCAATACATCGGCGGCATCGAGCATGCGATCCTACACCTGCTTTACTCGCGCTTCTACGCCCGCGCGATGCACATATGTGGCCACCTGCCGGAAACGGCCATCGAGCCGTTTGACGCGCTGTTCACGCAAGGCATGGTGACACACGCGATCTATCAGACGAAAGGCGCGGACGGTCGTCCATCATACCACTACCCCGAAGATGTCGAACTGCGTGACGGCGGTGGCTTCCTGAAAGACGGCACCGAGGTGGAGATCATCCCATCCGCCAAGATGTCCAAATCCAAGAACAACGTCGTCGACCCTGTCGCGATCATCGACCAATACGGTGCCGATACAGCACGTTGGTTCGTACTTTCTGATAGCCCGCCCGAGCGCGACGTGGAATGGACAGCTTCCGGCGCCGAAGCCGCGGCCAAGCACCTTGCACGCGTGCATCGGATTGCGGCAGACATCGCGGGCTCGGCTGATGGTGCAGGCGACAAAGGTGCTGACCAGGAACTGATGCGCGCCACGCACAAGGCGATCCACGACGTCACCATGGGCGTCGA
>CAYPVG010000011.1:0-7862 GCA_964414085.1 uncultured Boseongicola sp.
AGACCTCGGCGGCGGGGACGTGCATACAAGGCTTTCCGGTGTTGCGGACTATTTGGCGGAAGACGATGCACATGCGCTTGCTCTGGCGAGAGAATCCGTGCGTCATTTGAACCGCCGCAAGCCTGAAACCGTGGTTTGGCAAGAATCAGAAGACCCAGCGTACGACCCCGATGAATTGCTGGGTGTTGTGCCGGCGGATCTTCGCGAGCCCTATGACGTCCATGAGGTGATCGCGCGCCTTGTGGATGGGTCGCGTTTTGATGCCTTCAAGGCTCGGTTTGGAGAGACACTTGTTTGCGGCTTTGCGCATATCAAAGGCTGTCCCGTTGGGATCATAGCCAACAACGGTGTGTTGTTTGCAGAGAGTGCTGAGAAGGGTGCTCATTTTGTTGAGTTGTGCTCACAGCGTCGTATCCCTTTGGTATTTTTGCAGAATATCACTGGTTTCATGGTCGGTCAGGCTTATGAAAATGCTGGTATCGCGCGCGCTGGTGCCAAGATGGTAACAGCCGTTGCAACGACGTCGGTTCCGAAGATTACGATGATCATTGGTGGTTCCTTCGGTGCTGGAAATTATGGGATGGCGGGGCGCGCCTATAGCCCTCATTTTCTCTGGACATGGCCGTCCAGTCGGATTTCCGTAATGGGCGGTGCTCAAGCGGCAGGTGTTTTGGCGACAGTCAAACGCGCGAGCGTGGAGCGATCGGGGGGAGAGTGGAGCGCGGAAGAAGAAGCCGCCTTCAAGCAGCCAACCCTCGATATGTTTGAGGAACAATCGCATCCTCTATATGCATCCGCCCGCCTTTGGGATGACGGCATCATTGATCCTCGTAAGTCTCGAGATGTGCTTGCCCTGAGCTTGTCGGCAGCGCTGAACGCGCCGATTGAAGAGACGCGGTTTGGCGTCTTTAGAATGTGATCGGGTGGCGACGATGCGCGTGACATTGGAGGAAGCTAAAAAACGGTATCCCGGCGCAGAAACGTTCAAGTTTGGCGACAATGCGGAACTGTCAGAGCGGCTTTTGGAGTTGGTACGTTCGGGCAGGAAGACGGCAACCTGCGGGGCTTTGAGAGATTTTGAAGCTGGTGGCGAGGCGATGCCATCCGTCGGACGAAAAGACATTGCGCTGGAGTGGGACGGCAACCCCGCTTTGGTCATCGAGACTGCCGAAGTGTTTCAATCGGCTTTCGCCGGCGTCGACGAAGCATTTGCATTGGCTGAGGGTGAAAACGACAGCCTTGCCGGCTGGCGACGCGATCATCGAAGGTACTTTGAGCGCAATGGCGGCTGGTCCAACGACATGATGCTTGTCTGTGAACGATTTCGGTTGGTGGAGGATTTCTCGCGTGGCGATTGAGGCTTTGTTGATTGCTAATCGAGGGGAAATCGCTTGCCGCGTAATCGAAACCGCGCGTGCGATGGGGATCGAGACGATTGCCGTTTTCTCGGACACGGATGCCCACGCGCGACACGTGGCGCTTGCAGATCGCGCGTTTCATATTGGCGGCGCCGAGCCTTCGGAGAGTTATCTGCGTGGCGATCGGATTATCATGGCCGCTCTGGAGGCCGAAGCTGACGCGATCCATCCCGGGTACGGGTTCCTGAGCGAAAATCCCGAATTTGTTGAGGCTGTGGAGGCGTCTGGGCTTATCTTTGTTGGGCCAAGCGCGGAAGCGATCCGCGCGATGGGTCTTAAGGATAGAGCTAAAGCTTTGATGGCTGAGGCAGGGGTGCCAGTCGTCCCAGGGTACTTCGGACAAGATCAGGCCGTCGAACTCCTTGCGGCTGAGGCTGATAAGATCGGGTATCCTGTTCTGATCAAGGCCGTCGCAGGTGGTGGCGGCAAGGGGATGCGGCGTGTCGAGAGCGCCGCAGATTTCATTGATGCGTTAGACAGTGCGAAGGCCGAGGCGCGTACCGCCTTTGGCAACGATGCCGTGCTAATCGAGAAGTTTGTCAGCAAGCCTCGGCACATTGAAGTTCAGGTCTTTGGCGATGGAACGAATGCGCTCCATCTATTCGAACGTGATTGCTCGTTGCAGCGGCGGCATCAGAAGGTGATCGAGGAGGCGCCAGCGCCCGGCATGACTGACGAGGTTCGAGCGGCGATGTGCAATGCGGCAGTTCGCGCGGCAGAGGCGGTGGGCTACAAAGGCGCTGGTACGGTAGAGTTTATTGTGGACGCGTCGGACGGGCTCCGCGCAGACCGGTTCTGGTTCATGGAAATGAACACTCGGTTGCAGGTTGAGCATCCCGTGACCGAGGAGATCACAGGCGTCGATCTGGTCGCCTGGCAATTGCAGGTCGCGTCAGGTGCGCCGTTGCCGGTGCCGCAAAACGACTTGACGATCAACGGGCATGCGATTGAGGCGCGACTTTATGCAGAGGACCCCGAGACGGGTTTCCTTCCAGCAATAGGTCGGATCGAGCATTTGTCCTTCCCCGAAATAGCGCGGATCGACACGGGAGTTCGTCAGGGTGACGACATCACGCCGTTCTATGATCCTATGATCGCAAAGGTCACTGTGCATGGAGAAACGCGGGACGAAGCGCTTGGCCGGATGGCACATGCCCTTGCGCGAACCGAAGTTGCCGGGGCCAAGACAAATGTAGGGTTCTTGAAGAATTTAATCCAACACAAGGGATTTCGCTCAGGCGACGTCGACACCGGTATCATTGATCGCGACGGTTCTGATCTGGTGCGCAGCACAGGCATCTCGGCCGAGGCGAAAGCTCTGGCAGCAATCACGCATCTTGGGTTGTCAGATGAACGGATGCAGGGGTTCAGCCTTTGGGAGCCTTTGAGGCATCACTTAAGCATCGACGGTGAGTTGGTTGTCGTGACGCCGGTGCAGACAGGAGCAGTGGTCGAGATCGACGGTTTTGCTGTTAATTGCGCTGCGGTCGCCGCCGGATGGCGAGTTGATGGCGAAATCACGGATCTGCGCGCCGTTCGTCTTGGCAATGGTGTCCATATCTTCGGAACCGGTGGCGGTTTCATTGAGTTCGGCGATCCACTCGCACGAGGCGCCGATGCAGAGTTGAAGGACGTGATTGAGGCGCCGATGCCTGGACTTGTCACGGCAGTCCATGTTTCCCAGGGCGATGTCGTGACACAGGGGCAGGTTTTGGCAGTGCTGGAAGCCATGAAGATGGAGCATAAGCTTACAGCGTCGCGCGACGGTACAGTAGACGAGGTTGCTGTTGTGGTTGGGGATCAAGTGACAGCTGGGGCTATTCTGGTGCGCATGGAGGAAACCGAGTGATCCGGCTTCACCATTGCCACCAAACGCGTTCGATGCGTGTGCTTTGGCTGTTGCACGAGCTTGGTGTTGACTTTGAGGTCACCCTTCATGCGTTTGATAAGTCTTTGCGCTCTGCCGACTACTTGATGCTCAGCCCGGCGGGGCGGGTGCCTGCTCTTGAGTTGGATGGAGAATATCTGTTCGAAGGAACGGCCATTCTTCAAATCCTGTGTGCGAAGTTTCCAGATAATGGACTTGGGCGGGGTTCGGGTGACGCCGATTGGGCAGAATGGTTGGTCTGGTTGAACTTCGCAGAGACCATCAGCCAACATACGGCCGCGTTAACTCAACAGCATATAGCGCTTTACGAAGATCACATGCGATCACCGGTGGTAATGAAAATTGAGTCTGCTCGGATCGGTAAGTGCTTTGACGCGCTTGAGGCGCATCTGTCGCGACCCGATGCAACCCGGGAGTACTTGTTGGCATCAGGTTTTTCTGCCGCCGACATCGCGATTGCTCAGGCGGTTTTCATGGCACGGCATTTCCAAAGGCTTGAGGATTGGCCTGTGACTCTGGCTTGGTACGAGCGGGCCACGGATCGCCCTGCGTTCCGAGCGTCTTTGCCGCCAGCAAACGCCGCGCTTCTTTATCAGCAGCCTTTTTATGAGGTTCCCGATGTCTGAGGCGGTTGAGATCGTTGAAGTTGGTCCTCGGGATGGATTACAGAACGAGGCGAGCGCAATATCGGTGGAAAGCCGTGTCGCGCTTGTTGACGCTCTGTCCGCCGTTGGATTTCGGCGGATTGAAGTCGGCAGTTTTGTTTCGCCGAAGTGGGTTCCACAGATGGCGGGGTCGGGTGAAGTCTTTGCAGGTATTTCACGCATTGATGGAGTGTCCTACGCCGCCCTGACGCCCAATTTGCAAGGCTTTCATGCCGCAGTCGCCGCGCAGGTGGATGAAATCGCGGTTTTTGCCTCGGCGTCCGAGGGCTTTAGTCGCGCGAATATCAATGCATCCGTTTCCGAGAGTCTTGAACGGTTTCGCCCTGTCATGGTTGAAGCCGCGAATGCTGGATTGCCCGTGAGAGGGTATGTGAGTTGCGTGGTCGATTGTCCGTACGACGGAGCGGTAACTCCGGACGCCGTTACGCGTGTCGTGGGTGAGTTGCTCGAAATGGGCGTTTATGAGGTGTCTTTGGGTGACACGTTGGGGCGGGGCTTGCCTGAACGGATTGATGCAATGCTGGAGGCTGTTTTGCGCGTCGCTCATGCAGGTCAGTTGGCCGGACATTTCCACGATACTGCCGGGCGCGCGCTTGAGAACACCAGCCTTGCCTTGGCGAGAGGATTGCGCGTGTTTGATGCCGCTATCGGCGGCTTGGGGGGCTGCCCTTATGCGCCTGGTGCAGCTGGAAACGTTTCAACCACCGCTCTTGCGGGGTATCTGACCGCGATTGGTTATGATCATGGGTTAGAGTTGGACGCTTTGGAGGCTGCGGAAGAACTAGCCCTCAAACTGCTGGAGAGCGCTTGATGACGACTGTGTCCTTGTCAGTTGATGAACGTGGAGTGGCGAGGCTTTCGCTGAAGCGCTCAGAGAAACGCAATGCGCTTTCGGGGGAGATGATTTCAGCCCTAGCGGATGCTGCGGCGGAGATTGTTGACCATGATGACATCCGCGTCGTGGTTCTGTGTTCAGAAGGTTCAGTGTTCTGTGCAGGTGGAGACTTGCAATGGATGCGCGATCAAATGGCAGCGGACGACGCGACGCGCCGACGCGAGGCGATGGCACTTGCCATAATGCTGAAATCATTGAATGAACTTCCCATTCCGCTGATTGGGCGCGTGCAAGGAAACGCATTTGGTGGCGGCGTTGGGATGATGGCGGTTTGTGATGTTGTGGTTGCAGCAGAAGGCACGACGTTTGGATTGACCGAGACAAAGCTCGGTCTGATTCCGGCGACGATTGGACCGTATGTTATTTCGCGGATGGGGGAAGCTAAGGCCCGGTCCGTTTTCTTTTCGTCAAAACTGTTTGGCGTGGACGAAGCGGTGCACCTGGGCTTGGTGAATCGGGTCGTTGCAGCAGACGCGTTGGATGCTGCGATCGAGGAGGAAGTGCTGCCATATCTGTCCTGCGCGCCGGGTGCCGTTGCCGAGGCCAAAGCGCTGATACGAGAGGTATCGAACCCTATTCCCGCCGGAGCAATCGAAGCGAGCGTGGACGCATTGGTCAGACGCTGGGCCAGCCCCGAAGCGGACGAGGGTACGCGCGCTTTCTTTGAGAAACGCAAAGCCGACTGGATGCGCTAACTCTTTCTTCATTGGTCACCGTCTATTTCTACGGCAAGACGGAGGATTTTGTGATGATTGGTGCAGTAGGCGAGCCCGCATTTTCTGGAAATCGAGGCTCGGTTGAGCAGGGGCGTCGCGCCGAGGCTGTTGGTCAGCAGGCTAAGGCAGCAGTTGCTGCCGCAACAGAGGCTGGGGCAGAGCTACCCAAAAATGCGCAAGGTATCGCCGCATCTGGTATCGCTCGAGGAGCAGACCCATCCAGTATCTTTGCAGCGTTGGTTGGTCCAGTCGGCGAGGCAAGTGATACGACGGACACTGGCGGCGTGACGACAACCCCGCCGCAAGACGGCGGCGACGCCGAGGTGCCCGTTGACGTCATCGTCCAGCCACCTTCCGATTCTGAGCCGACTGCGCCGGTGGAGGAACCTTCAGAGGAAGCGTCTGTGGTTCAGGTCGCTGTTTCGGAGCCGGTTCTTGCGGTGGATGATGGTGCAATAGCTCTGGAGCTGCTGGAAGAGACCGCAACATAGCAATTTTTTGAAGTAAAGACGCGGACCATTTGCCGTTTTTGGGTGCGTATTCAGATGTCGATCGACATCTTCCCAAGTTGTTTGTCCAGAACTCTTTGATTGAACCGCTCAAGTGTTGTCATGGCAGTGCAGCATTTTGCGACGTCCAAGGGTTGGGCGTCACTTATTTTCTATCTCATTCAACGCTTGGGTGGCGTTGACCCCGCCGCAAGGCGGAAGTAGGTATTGGGGCGATACATCTCGGCGCACTCAAACGATGCCGAGAAAGATGGAGCCCAACGCGTGGAAGATATCCTTCGAGAGTACCTGCCGATCCTTGTTTTCTTAGGCTTGGCGATAGCATTAGGTGCTGTTTTGTTGCTGGCTGCTGTGTTTGCGGCGCCGAGCGATCCTGACCCCGAAAAACTCTCTGCCTACGAGTGCGGATTCAACGCCTTCGACGATGCACGGATGAAGTTCGATGTCCGGTTCTACCTGGTGTCGATCCTCTTCATCATTTTTGACCTTGAGATTGCGTTCTTGTTCCCTTGGGCAGTCGCCTTCGGTGGCTTAAGTGACGCGGCGTTTTGGTCGATGATGGTATTTCTTGTCGTTCTCACCATTGGGTTCGCCTACGAGTGGAAAAAAGGAGCGCTGGAATGGGAGTAGATACCGCAATCAACACCGCTGGCGCAGATCGTGAAGTTGCGACGCAGGCTCTTAACAAAGAGCTGCAGGACAAAGGCTTTCTGGTCACATCGACCGATGACATTGTGAACTGGGCTCGCACTGGCTCTCTCCATTGGATGACGTTCGGTCTGGCGTGCTGTGCGGTTGAGATGATGCACACCTCGATGCCACGTTACGACTTGGAACGTTTTGGCACAGCACCACGTGCGTCTCCAAGACAGTCCGATCTGATGATCGTCGCAGGTACGCTGACGAACAAAATGGCGCCTGCGCTGCGCAAGGTTTACGACCAGATGCCCGAACCGCGTTATGTAATCTCTATGGGGTCCTGCGCGAATGGGGGTGGCTATTACCATTACAGCTATTCCGTGGTGCGCGGGTGCGACCGGATTGTTCCGGTTGACGTCTATGTTCCTGGTTGCCCGCCGACGGCTGAGGCACTGCTGTACGGCATCCTGCAACTTCAGCGCAAAATTCGCCGAACTGGCTCTATTACACGATAGGAAAGGGTGCCCATGTCCGAGGCCCTCACCGAACTTGCCACTCATATTGAGTTGAAGCGCCCAGACTGTGTGAAGTCCTGGGATATCGCTTTTGGCGAGCTGACAATCAATGCGACCCAGTCTTCACTCGCTGGTTTCGTCGAGTTTCTGAAGACCGATGCGAACTGTAGGTTTTCGACGCTTGTAGACATCACTGCGGTCGATCACCCAGATCGCGATCCGCGTTTCGATGTCGTGTATCACTTCCTCAGCATGTATCAGAACCAACGCATTCGCGTGAAAGTCGCGGTGCGCGAGGAAGACATGGTGCCATCGCTGACCGGCGTGCATTCCGGTGCGAACTGGTTCGAGCGTGAAGTCTTCGACATGTTCGGCATTCTGTTTTCCGGCCATCCCGATCTTCGTCGCATCCTGACGGACTACGGGTTCCGGGGCTATCCGCTCCGCAAGGATTTCCCGACGACCGGGTATACCGAGCTTCGCTATGACGAAGAGCAAAAGCGCGTTGTTTATGAACCGGTGCAGCTGGTTCAGGAATATCGCCAGTTTGACTTCATGAGCCCATGGGAAGGAGCAGAATATATCCTCCCCGGGGACGACAAGGCAGAGGCTAAGGG
>CAYPVG010000012.1:0-3902 GCA_964414085.1 uncultured Boseongicola sp.
ATGAGCGGTGTTGCACGGCATGGCCAAAGCGACAGCACCAGCGGCTTCCAGACGACGCGCCATTGCCGCGAGGCTGGGACCGGGGTCTTCCCCCGTGCCTTCAATCAAGTGCGCTATTCGCGAAGGAACTTTCGGGTTCATATCGATCAGCAGTGGAATGTGATCAGAGTCGTCTTGTGCGGGAATTGCTTGGATGAGCCTTTGTTGAAGCAGTACGGTCGCCTCCGGCCCCATGCCTCCAAGTACTCCTATTGGGTGCCATTCACTCATCAATACACCCGAGTGCTTTGACGGGCGCAGACGCATTCATGCTGTTCTGTCCACAACGCTTCGCAGCCAATTTTTGATACCTCGACAACACCGATTTCCACACTAATCCCCCTCAGACGAACGGAAGGCAACCTGAACATGGGTCGATTGCCTCCGCCAATTGACCATTCGCGCACTGCATTTGCCCGGCATATGAGCCGCGTTTATCCGCTCTGCACTCGTTCCATGTGGAAAGTTAAAAGGACTGTGCTGTCTCGTCTCACTCGAAAATATGTTGACCAAACCGTCGCTGCTGTTTTCAGTCGATCCTAGAGAACTCAGGGTTGGTCGCATTGCCAGACATCAAAAACCATCGCAGTCGGGCTGAACTCGAGGCCTCACTAGACCATATTAAGAATGCGCCAAAGGATGCCGGCTCCGTTGCGCTCATCGTAGTCCGGCCCCAACACGGCGAGCGCAGGACCCCAGCCAGTGTACACATTTCGACTGAACACGGAGTGGCGGGCGACCGCTGGTCAAAAGGGTGTTGGTTAGAAACCGAAGACGGCGAGCCTCACCCCAGCGTTCAAGTCAACCTCATGAGCGTCCGCGCCGCCAAAGCCATCGCAGGTGAAATCAACAACTGGAAGGCGGCTGGGAACAACTTCTTTGTTGATATCGATATGTCACCCGAGAATTTACCGCCGGGAACCCGTTTGCGACTTGGAAGTGCAGAAATCGAGATTTCGGCACAAGCCAACAAGGGCTGTCAGAAATTTGTTGACCGCTACGGTCGCGATGCGTGCGTATTTGTGAACGTCGGTCCGGGGTGGGCAAACCGCACACGTGGTCTTTACGCCCGTGTCATCAAAAACGGAGAGGTTCGCCTAGGCGACATGCTACAAAAGCTCTGAGGCGATTAATGGTGTGAATACCGCCCCGAAAAGCAGCCAAGGGTCACAAAAGTCCTTGCCATGAATGCTCAGGTTCAACAGGAGGCTTTGGCAATGCCCACGTGTCGATGCATTCGCACAATGCTTACAACTTTCAGGCTAACAATTCCCATATCTTATAGGAATTATTGAACGCGATGTCCTGCCATGTCGTATCCGAGTCTCTTACTCTTTGGCTCAGTCGATGGTTTCTGCGACCGCGAAGCGCCGGAATGCAAATTGCATTGCGACCAAAGCTAGAAGTCCGATCACCGCCAACGTGAGCCAGCTGGCTATTCCCGGCAGCACCAGCGAGTTACCTATCTTTCTGAGAGTGAACAGCCCCATAGCACCGGATGCCATGATGGCGGCGAAAATGAAGATCGTCTTTGCAATGAACTCGACAATTGAGCGCCCAAGAAATTCAAAGTCTGCCCGTCCCATCGCAACGAGCTTTGTCGGGAAAAGAAGGTGCACCGTGTTCTCGACTGCATAGATGAGAAACGTCAACGGGAGCGCGAAGGCCGCTAGTATCAGTGAGACTCGTGTCGTCACACTGTCCTCGAAAACGAATGCGCTCGCTATGATGGTCAAAGCAATGAAATAGGCCAACATAACCTGAACCACGAGTTGGCCTGCGCAAATGCGCCAGGGCGCGATGGGCAGTGTCTTGTAGATTTCCATCCGACTGAGGTCGCCGCGAAAGTCGCAGACCATATTGCGAGGTAGAATGAATGCGATGAAGATATAGATAATCATCAAAGTCTGCGCTTCCGTCACCGGCGCGCCAAGCGCCAAGGAAATCGGCGCGATACACGCGGCGAGACCCGCAAACACCAAGATAAGTTTGAACGAATTCCGCAATGCGTTGAGGACTTGGCGCGCAACAATTGGCCCCAAACCGCCTAGAAATGGCGCACGACCAATCGAGCGCACTTCGGTCCGTTCAGTGGCCCAGAAAGAACCACCTTGTTTGATGCGCTCCCATCTGTTGCTGAGTTTGGCATTCTCTGCGAGGGAGCGGTCGGTCGTCCGTGCATCAAGCGCGATAACAGCACGCAGCAGTGCCGCATTAATGACGACCGCAATAAGCCCCCAGAGAGCCAGCTGCGAAACCGATTGCGCCACGAACAGTTCGGCAAACACAATGTAGGGGATCAAGATTATGGTCCCGATCCACGAGTGTCGAAAATCGGACAAGAGCTCAATAATGCCAAGGTCAGGCTCGACCCACGCATAAAGCACCGTCGCTGCCGCGAATGCGCAAAGCATCGCGGTAACGGGCCACCGAAATTTTGCGAACGAACTGCCCTCGAGCGCGTGTCCACCCATACTGATGGCAGCACTGTTCAGCTGAACGAAGACAAGCGTCAGGACAGTTGCAACAAAAACGGACAGGGCCTGCGCGGCCTCCGGCTGCAAAAGAAGCGTGACGAACAAGCTACTTAATGTGACGCCTGCCAAATAGGCCGCGAACTTATAGATGATCAGATCCCGTCTACGGAACGGTCCAGTAAAGAGAAAATTGATCTCATTTGGCGAGAAATGAAACGTAGGACCGGTTGTCATCAATACAGTGAGCAGCGACAGCCCAAACATGCTGAGCGGCATAAAAGTAATGATCTGCCCGCTCATCGCTTGCCTGTCCAGAGCCGCGGTTCCAAACAAGTTCGTGCCCGACGAGCTGTTCGAAGCGATCAGGAACCAAATGATCCCCCCGAAAGCCAGAGAGAAAAGCAGACCACGCAAGCTTGCCATCTGAAGCAAGCGCTGGCGCAGACCGCCACGAAGTCGCAACATGAGAAGTTGACTAAGTGCAGCATCCATATCTGTTAGCCCGCCGCTGTCTCTGAGGTCTGGTCTGGAGCTTGCGTAATCGAGAAATACACTTCCTCTAGGGCCGAAGTGCTGTCCGTGTGGCCGACCTCGCTCAGCAGGTCTTCCATAGTACCAAACCGACGGCACTCGCCAAGATTCAGCACCATAATATGGGTACACAAGTTCTCGAACAGGCTCAAAAGGTGCGAGCTGATGATAATGGCCGCGCCTGCCTGTGCGCGGTCGCGAATGGCTTGTTGGATCCCCCGGATACCTTGGGGATCGAGCCCCGTCAGAGGTTCATCGAAAAGGATCACTTTTGGGTTGTGCAGAAAAGCGCAAGCGATCGCCACCTTCTGTCGCATTCCACGCGACAAATTATGGACGAGCGTATCGCGCTTGTGTGAAAGTTCGAATGACGCGAGGAGCGCTTCCGCATCCTCTTCAAAGTCTGCGAGTTTGTATGCAGACGCCGTGAAGGCCAGATGCTCCCAAACCGTCATGGTGTCAAAGAGCCGTGGATCGTCAGGAATATAGCCAAGGTTCTCTTTGGCGGCGATGGGCGCTTGCACAACGTCATGGCCAGCAACCTCGAGCGTCCCTGAGCTTGGCGGGATAATTCCGCACAATGTACGCAAAGTCGTGGTTTTGCCCGCCCCATTCGGCCCGAGCAATCCCAGGATTTGACCTGGTTCCACCGTAAAGCTGAGATTCTTCACGGCCGTGAAACCTTTGTACTGCTTGCTGAAGTCTGTGACTGTAATCATCTGCTCTTTGCCCAACACTTCCTGGTTTGTCGAAACCTGAGCGCGCTGGCGTGCTCACCAACACCGCCCAGGTCGTCGATGATTGGCACTGGATCATGTCAAATCTAAGTTCAAAACCTTTGCTACAGACGTTGAT
>CAYPVG010000013.1:0-2573 GCA_964414085.1 uncultured Boseongicola sp.
CAAACATGATTGAGGCGACCCACTTCAGGACGAGCATAAAACCAGTGAAGGTCGACACGATCCACGACACTCCAAGTATCGCGATGAGCGGCCAAATGACATCTCCGACAACAACTCCCATCGCCAAAGGCCAAGCTGCCCTGAAGCCACCCGACATGGCGCGTGCGATGAGAGCCACCCAAACAGGTCCAGGAGTTAGGAAAAGGATAAATAATGCTCCCGCGTAAAGCGCGGCGTCCACCATCGAAACTGTCATGAACGGACCTCCGTTCCCACGTCCGTCTCGACGACTTCGAAAAGCTGAGCGCGATCTCCAAGGTCTTCAAAAAGCTCTGGTCCCGTGCCCGTCATCCAGGCTTGTGCGCCCAAGGCGCATATCTCGTCATAAAGCGCCTTGCGCCGATCTGCATCCAGATGAGCCGCGACCTCATCAAGAAGGATGAGCGGTGGCGCACCTACATCCTCTGACAATGCACGAGCGTTGGATAAAACGAGCGAAATCAGCAAGGCTTTCTGCTCTCCTGTTGAGCACTGTCCTGCCATGACACCTTTCTCGGCGTAGCGCGCGGTCATATCTACTCGATGCGGGCCGATGAGCGTGCGACCGGCTCTCAAATCCCCTGGACGCCCCTCTGAGAGCGCTTCGAGCAAGCCTTCTGACTCTTCAGGCAGCCTGCCTTGCACGTGTTCCAGCGCAAGCTCTGCCGCTGGGAAAGCCGTCTCCGCGTCATTCTGGGCCTCGGACAGACGCTGAACCGCAGTTCGACGGTTTTCCATAATCTTGGCACCAGCTTCGGCCATCTGCTTTTCAAGAACGCTGTACCAATGGGGGTCGCGCACCATATCCTTCAAGAGTCGGTTCCGTTCTCGCATCGCCTTTTCATAGGCGAGCACAACCTCGCCATGGTTTGGCAAAAAGCTCATCGCCATCCGATCGAGAAAACGCCGCCGTCCGTCCGCGCCTTCAAGCCATAGACGATCCATTGCAGGGACAAGCCACACGACACGTGTAATGCGTCCAAGGCCTATCTGTGGCGAAGCCTTGCCGTTGATCCGTACTGCGCGCGGCTGGTTGGGTTCAGAGCTGGTTTCCACCTCATGTGACTGACCATTGGCCTCCACCACAGCGCTGATCTTCCACCCGAGCGTCTCCGGCCGTCGGATCAGCTCGTCGGCAGAAGCTCTGCGCAAGCCGCGACCCGGTGACAAGAGCGACACAGCTTCAAGAATATTGGTTTTGCCTGCACCATTCGCCCCAAACAAAGCGACCGGGCGTCCGTCAAGCGCGAGCCGGGTCACCTTGTGAGATCGAAAGTGGGACAGCGTCAGAGACGTGACGCAACAACCGGGCATTATTCTGCCCCTTCAGACATCGGAATGATCGAACGAGAACTTAAACACGCATGGGCATGACAACGTACACAGCCGTTTCGTCATTACCTTCGCGCATCAACGTCGGATCGCCGGATGAATTGAATAGGAAGACAGCATTTTCCCGATCAACTTGGCTGGCAATCTCGAGCAAGTATTTGGCATTAAATCCAATTTCGAGCGCGTCATCGCCATACGCCACGGCGAGTTCTTCTTCGGCTGCACCGCTGTCAGGGGCGTTTACAGACAGCACTAAACGGTCCTCGTCCAAAGACATTTTGACCGCCCGGGACCGCTCGGAAGACACTGTAGCGACACGGTCAACTGCCTGTGCAAACTCCGCCGCATCGACTTCAAGACGACGTGTGTTTCCACCCGGGATGACACGCGTGTAATCTGGGAACGTACCGTCAATAACTTTCGACGTAAGCGTAATCCCCGGTGCCGCGAAGCGCACCTTCGTCTCGCTCACAGAAACTGCAATCTCCGTTTCGTCGTCGTCGAGAAGTTTCCGCAACTCACCCACGGTCTTGCGCGGGACAATTACGCCTGGCAGAGACTGCGCGCCAGACGGCAAATCAGCGTCGATGCGCGCGAGTCGATGACCGTCTGTTGCGACGCAACGCAAGACCTGGCCGCCAGCTGCATCTGCAACGTGCATGTACACGCCGTTCAGGTAATACCGCGTTTCTTCGGTGGAGATCGCGAATTTGGACTTGTCAAACAGACGTCTGAGAGTCGGTGCTGCGCAAACGAAGTTCGCTTCGTACTCCGAGCTCGCCATTGCAGGAAAATCTTCCTTCGGCAACGTCGCCAGGGCAAAATTTGAACGGCCTGCTTCAACCGTCAGTCGTCCCGACGCTCCATCATCAGAAAGCGTGACTAAGGCACCGTCCGGCAGCTTCCGAACAATTTCGTGCAGCGTGACGGCGCTTACCGTCGTGGCACCCGCGCGTTCAACTTTTGCAGGCGCTTCATCGACAACCTCGATATCAAGATCAGTCGCACGGAAGCTCACCTGATCGCCCTCGGCTTCGATCAGAACGTTCGCAAGAATTGGGATGGTGTTGCGACGCTCCACCACCGATTGCGCTTGACCAACTGCCTTTAGCAAGGCGCTGCGCTCAATCGAAAACTTCATCCTCACGCTCCCTCAGTTGCCGGGAGAGACACCCTATCGGTTTTTCCCCCTAGCGCAATGG
>CAYPVG010000014.1:0-5752 GCA_964414085.1 uncultured Boseongicola sp.
AAAGCCGTGATAGTGATGTCTTGCTGACGATGCTCAGCTGCATCATCGAAGAGAGTGGCGACGGTCGCGTCGAATTCGTGTTCAATCGTAAACATGTGTCGAACGTGACCGCATCGGCGGGACTTCGCAAGGGGAGGCTTGCAGGGGGTGCATCAGTCGTACACTTTGGTGACGAGATGTGCAGTTTCCTGTGAGGAGTTCAGGTGTGAAGCGTTTTGTATTTTCCTTTGCCGCGGTGGGACTTCTTGCCGCTTGCGACGTTCAAGTTGCGACATCTCCGCGACCGAGTCAGTCGGTCGAGCCGTCGCCAGCGGTCACACAAGCCAGGACAGGCCGGCCACAGACATTGGCGGATTTCCAGGCAGTGGTGCGTCGTGTGGAACCAGTAGCAGAGCGCACCTGCCGGCAAATACGGCCAAATGCGGACTGTGATTTTCGAATATTCGTAGATGAGCGCGAAGACTTGGGGGCAAACGCGTATCAGACGCTCGATCGCGATGGCCGCCCCGCGATAGGGTTCACGCCTGCGCTTTTCGAGGTCATGCGCAACCGCGATGAATTGGCTTTCGCGCTTGCGCATGAAGCCGCGCACCACATTGAAGGGCATATCCCGCAGATGCAGAACTCTGCCGCCACCGGTGCAATTCTTGGGTCCATCCTTGGATCAATTGCCGGGCTTGATCAAGCGGGTGTTGAGGCAGCACAGAATATTGGCGGAACTGTTGGCGCGCGTCGTTACTCAAAAGGATTTGAGCTTGAGGCAGACTCGCTTGGTGCGCGGATCGCACAGCGCGCGGGGTATGATCCGCTGAGAGGTGTGCTTTACTTCTCGCGTGCGCCGGATCCGGGGGATCGGTTCTTGGGGACACACCCGCCAAACGCCGATCGGATCAATGTGGTGCGACGCGCCGTTGGCGGCTGAGCCCAAAATTTGATCTGGATCAGTGCGCAGCAAGGATGTTTCGCTGAGTGTTTTCTCATCGTTGAGGAGAACACGCGATGAGTACGACGTCTAAAGCCGAGCATCACGAGCGCCTTATGGATCGCATGGCCACACGCAATGGGGCTGATCTGGACCTTGCCCGACAATCGGGAATGGTCAGCGGGAGTGAGCTGGTCGAAGCCACTGTTCAATGCATTGGCTGTAGCGACGCAGGCGACTGTGAAAGCAGGCTGGAGCGTGGTGAAGGCGGCATCCCCGAATACTGCCGCAACGCTGATCTCATCGCTCGCGTGGAGGCCATGACGCACTAAACGTTCTTTCCCTGGAACGTCAGAAGTGACCGGAGGGGTTGACGATGATTGAAATGCGTCGGTCGACCCCTCCAACCATCCAAAAATAAACCTCTTTGAAATTATTAGCTTAGACGATCTGCCCCCATAGATCGTATTCGCTAGCTTCGTCCACTTCGACTGTGACAATATCGCCAACAGACAGGTTCGAAGTATTGTCGTCGATGAAAAGATTGCCGTCGATCTCTGGTGCGTCAGCCTGAGTGCGACAAGTGGCAACGCCTTCTTCGTCGATCTCATCAACGATAACCGCAAGACGTTTACCAACCTTTGCCGCAAGTTTGCCTGCTGAGATTGTCTGCGCTTTTTCCATGAAGCGATTCCAGCGGTCTTGTTTGATCTCTTCGGGAACATGATCGGGCAGCGCGTTCGAGCGCGCGCCTTCGACATTTTCATACTGGAAGCACCCGACTCGGTCGAGTTGCGCTTCGTCCATCCAATCGAGGAGCGTCTGGAACTCTTCCTCTGTTTCGCCAGGGTAGCCGACGATAAACGTCGACCTTAGTGTGATGTCGGGACTGATCGCACGCCAAGCAGCGATCTCGTCCAAAGTGCGCGCCGCGGCCGCGGGGCGGGCCATCCGTTTGAGCGTGTCCGGGTGGGCATGTTGGAACGGGATATCGAGATAAGGCAGGATGTTGCCCTCGGCCATCTCGGGGATCAGTTCGCGGACATGGGGGTAAGGGTAGACGTAGTGCATCCGCACCCAAACGCCGAGCGTTCCCAGGTCGCGAGCAAGGTCAAGGATTGGGGCCTTTGTTTCGCGATCTTTCCAGTCTGTGCCGTAAGCAGACGTGTCCTGACTGATGATGAGGAGTTCCTTAACTCCGCTTTCGACGAGCTTCTCCGCCTCGCGCATCACGGCCTTCTGTGGGCGGGACGCGAGGCGACCGCGCATGTCTGGGATAATGCAGAACTTGCACTTGTGATTGCAGCCCTCGGAAATCTTCAAATAGCTATAGTGGCGCGGCGTGAGTTTGACGCCCGCGCTTGGCAGCAAGTCGATGAAAGGATCCGGGTCAGGGGGTACGGCTACGTGGACAGCGTCGAGCACTTGCTCGTATTGGTGCGGGCCGGTGACCGCGAGGACCTTGGGGTGGGCTCCAGTAATGTATTCAGGTTCCGCCCCAAGACACCCAGTGACGATGACGCGGCCGTTTTCAGTGAGCGCTTCGCCAATGGCATCGAGGCTTTCGGCCTTGGCACTATCAAGAAACCCACAGGTGTTGACGATCACAGCGTCTGCACCAGAATAATCCGGGCTGATCGCATAGCCTTCAGCGCGAAGACGCGTGAGAATGCGCTCGCTGTCGACAAGCGCCTTCGGGCAGCCAAGTGACACCATGCCAATGGTCGGCTGATCCGGGCGCGTGTCGGCAGGGACGCGGGCGCGAGCAAGGTCGGGACGTTGGTCTGGTGGGTTCTGGCTCATGGCGTATGTGTTGTACGGAACGCGTGTGCCAGAAGCTTACTACCGGCGACGGTCGCGGCGGCTGCTCATCGGCTGGAAAGCAACGCTGACATGCGCTTCGCAGTAGGGCTTACCCTGTTGCACGGCCAGACCGCAAAACCAGAAGTCTTCAGTTGCCGGATCGCCTACGGGCCATTTACATGTCCGCTCAGTCAAATCCATAAGGCTGATTTTCTTTGAGGTCTTTTCAACTTCACGAACGTTGGCGAGAGTCTCCGGGCTAATCTCATTCGCCGACGGTTGTGGTGGCAGAGGCTGACCCGCAGGAACGATAGGTTTGCGCGGGGTCACGGTGACCTCAATCACCTTCTCCTGCGGTGCAGACTTGGCGGCTGGTTTTGCCGCCGGTGCGCTATCAGCTTTGGCGGACTTGCGCTCTGGTGCGGGTGTCGACGATGCCCCAGCACGATTGGACAGCCCAAGTCTGTGGACCTTGCCGATCACGGCATTGCGCGTCACGCCGCCAAGCTCTTTGGCGATCTGGCTGGCTGACTGCCCTTCGCTCCACATTTTCTTGAGTGTTTCCACCCGTTCGTCGGTCCACGACATGCTCTGATCCTCAGCGCTTTTCTTAAGGCCCCTTATCTTAGTCATGCCGCTCGCAGCCTACAAGAGAGGCGGCCGAGAATTTCCCGAGCATCTGCAACATCAGGCTCGTGCTTGTTTCTGTAATGTCACGCCTGGGTTTTGGGGGTCGACAGGACAAGCTACTTGCCGTATCGACTGCCGCATGAAGAAAGTTGCCAGCAAATCGCTCCGACGTCGACGTTGATCGATT
The DNA here is from genome assembly GCA_964414085.1 of uncultured Boseongicola sp. Taxonomy (GTDB): domain Bacteria; phylum Pseudomonadota; class Alphaproteobacteria; order Rhodobacterales; family Rhodobacteraceae; genus Boseongicola. Next base: position 3,543 of record CAYPVG010000014.1, read on the forward strand.
AGTCCTTCGCACTGAAATCGGTGCGACTGCATGCTTTCTTTGATTTCCCAAAATGTTGACATGCCTTGGTGCCACTGGCACGTCTCAGGCTTCAGAAATAAAGGTTTTCCCGATGATCTCGTCGATCTTACCCACGTATAACCGCGCGCCCATGTCCTTTGTGGCGGGCGAAGGCTCATGGCTGGTCGAGGAAGATGGACGCCGATTTCTGGATCTCGGGGCTGGAATAGCGGTGAATGTGCTCGGTCACGCCAACCCTGATCTGGTTGAAGCACTGACGACGCAAGCCGGGAAACTTTGGCATACCTCGAACCTTTATGGCATTCCGGGCCAGGAAACGCTGGCCGATCTTCTAGTTGAAAAAACTTTTGCCGACACGGTCTTCTTCACGAACTCAGGCACGGAAGCCTGCGAACTGGCCGTCAAAATGGCGCGCAAGTACTGGAGCGCCAAAGGTGAGGATCGCTCGGAAATCATCGCGTTTACGGGCTCGTTTCATGGTCGGTCCGCCGCAGGCATCGCAGCGGCCGGTTCAGAAAAGATGACTGCCGGGTTTGGGCCCCTCCTGCCAGGGTTCACGCATGTGCCGTTCGGCGATCACGAGGCATTTCGAGCGGCTTTGAATAATCAGACGGCGGCAGTGATCCTTGAACCCATTCAGGGCGAAGGCGGCATCATTCCGGTACCGGATCTATGTCTCAAAGGGTTGCGCGATGCCTGCGACGAAGTTGGCGCGCTTCTGATCTTTGACGAGGTGCAATGCGGAGTTGGCCGGACGGGCAAATTGTTTGCCCATGAGTGGGCAGGTGTTTCGCCCGATATCATGATGGTGGCCAAGGGTATCGGCGGCGGCTTTCCAGTCGGTGCCGTGCTGGCCACAGAGAACGCAGCCGTTGGCATGACAGCTGGGACTCATGGCTCGACTTACGGTGGCAACCCGCTGGCGATGGCGGTCGGCACAAAAGTCATGGAGATCGTCGCCGATGAGGCGTTTCTGGCAGAGGTCCGCCGCAAGGCAGGTCTATTGCGTCAAGGGCTTGAAGGGCTCGTCGCAGCGTATCCTGACGTCTTTGAAAGTGTGCGCGGTGCTGGCTTGATGCTTGGTCTCAAGTGCAAAGCCACTAACACGGATGTGGTCGCTTCCGGGTATGACGCGGGCGTCCTGACCGTTCCAGCCGCCGACAATGCGGTGCGCATCCTGCCCGCGTTGAACCTGTCCGACGAAGACATCGCGGAAGCACTCTCGCGACTGGATCAGGCTGCATCAGCCCTATGAATTCTTCTTGGTGAAAAAATCCCCGGGGGAGGCGCAAAGCGCCGGAGGCAGAGCCCCCAAACCCCTCGCATTCGAAAGAAAACACTATGACTGATTTTCTCGACATACATAAAACCGATCCCGATGAGCTGCGGCGGATACTTGACCTCGCAGGCGATATGAAATCTGCGCGTGCCGGTCGTCCAAAAGGAGCCAAGGACGACGACAAGCCACTGGACGGTCACATGGTGGCGCTCATTTTTGAGAAGCCATCGACCCGTACACGCGTGTCGTTTGACGTGGGCGTACGGCAGATGGGCGGCGAGGTATTGGTGCTATCCGGCAAGGAAATGCAGCTCGGTCACGGCGAGACGATTGCTGACACAGCCCGTGTCCTTAGCCGCTATGTCGATTTGATCATGATCCGCACATTTGAAGAAGAAGCGCTTCTCGAACTTGCAGAACACGCCACAGTGCCTGTGATCAATGGGCTAACAAATCGCACTCACCCTTGTCAGATCATGGCGGATATCCTGACGTTCGAAGAACACCGCGGACCGATCAAGGGCAAGAAAGTCACTTGGGTCGGTGACGGCAATAACGTCTTCGCAAGCTTCGCTCATGCGGCCGGGCAGTTCGGTTTCGATCTCACCTTTGCAGGTCCTCCGCCGCTTGATCCAGAAACAGAATTCGTTGAACTGGCGCGCTCAAAAGGAGCAACGGTCGATATTGTGCGCGACCCGGTTCAAGCCGTTACTGGAGCGGATTTGGTGGTTACGGACACGTGGGTGTCCATGCACGACAGCCAGACGACAAAAGAACGCCGCCACAACCAGTTGCGCCCTTATCAGGTCAATGAGGAGCTGATGTCGCACGCCAAGGACGATGCGCTGTTCATGCATTGCTTGCCTGCGCACAGAGAAGATGAGGCGACGAGCGCTGTGATGGATGGTCC
>CAYPVG010000015.1:0-5081 GCA_964414085.1 uncultured Boseongicola sp.
CCGCAAACCAGACGAGCAATACAAACTCATAGAAGACTGTTCGTGGGGGCCGTACCTGGAGCTTTTCGGTCGGGGCGTTCGCGAAGGTTGGACGGTTTGGGGCAACCAAGCAGACGCTGATTACAAACCAAGTTGGAAGACCTACGCACACAACTCCGGTGTCGCAGCAGAATAACCTTCGAATGAATACCGCCGTCTGTTCAGAACAATCGACGGTGAGGATCGCAGTCACGCGGCAGTCTCACAGAAGCAAACCTACCATCCGTGACGTCTACAAATATGCTTCGGGGCTGTTCTCTTAAGCCACGCGCTCCGCCCTATTCGCATCAACCCGCGCTGCAAAAGTTAGAAGTCCGCCTGCAACGACCCGCGCCAAGCCAGCGAGCGTTCTGCGGAGGTACGCCATAGCCGCACGATCTTCGTCCAAGCGGGTCAGCAAGTGGTTTTCATCGGCTGGCGTCCAGCCTTCGCGCATCAGCATCATGTCCAGTTCGGTTGTTTTATTGCGTTTCATCGTTCTGTCCTGTCGTTCATTTTCATCATCTGAAAGCAGGGATACGCCTCATCTCACTTGACAACAAACGATGTTATTTCACACAATGCTTTAGTTTTTCTAATGTGATGCGCCGCGATGAAACGCCGACTTCCTCCCCTGAAGGCTCTCCAGGTCTTCGAAGCCGCGGCCCGTCGCGAAAGCTTCAAGGATGCCGCCGAAGAATTGAACGTTACCGATGCTGCTATAAGTCATCAGATCAAGGCATTGGAAGAATGGTTGGGGATGCAGCTCTTCAGACGGCGCGGGCGCGGGGTCTCCCTTACCGACGCCGCACGACAATTTGCCGGTCATCTCGGCGCCGCTTTCGACAGGATAGATGCCGCGACCACGGAACTCGGCGACAATCCCATGAGCGGTACGCTACGCGTCTCAATTGCACCCTTCTATGGCAATCGACTCGTTCTCCCCCGCTTGTCGCGTTTTCACGCCCTCTACCCCGACATCAAAGTCGAACCGGACATGAGCTCGACCGTACTCGATTTTCGCAAGACAGACATCGACTGCGGGCTGCGCTACGGCCACGGTCGCTGGCCCGGTCTCATTGCAAAAGAAATCCACCGCGACAGCCTGGCCCCGGTTGCCGCCCACGCGATGGTGGACGGGCTGACTTTGCCTTTAGACGCCTCACAGCTGGCAAGCATGACTCTCGGTTTCGTCGAGGGGGACGAGGCCGACTGGGATCGTTGGTTCGGCAAGATCGGCTATAAAGGTCCGGCACCAAAAGATTTTCTCGGATACGGAAACCGCGCGCGAGTCATCGACCTCGCGTTCTCTGGCCATGGTGTTGCGCTCGCTGACGAAAAACTCACCGCTCCGGATGTCGCCGCAGGACACCTTGTTCGGCTCCACCCTGAGCGCATGGAAGGCGAACGTGCCATGTGGCTGGTCTACCCTGAAACAGAGTTTCCTGATCCGCGCGTGATCGCGTTCGGCGAGTGGTTTAAGGCCGAGGTCGACGCCATCGCTGACGTCTGACGATCAATCTTCTGGCGGCAGGACCCGCAGACGCAATTCGCGCAACTGCTCGTTGGTCGGCAGGCTCGGCGCTTCCATCATCAGGTCTTCTGCGCGCTGGTTCATTGGGAACAGGATCACCTCACGGATGTTCTGCTCATCGGCCAGCAACATCACGATCCGGTCGATACCAGCGGCACAGCCCCCGTGAGGCGGCGCGCCATAGCGGAACGCATTCACCATGCCACCAAACCGCTTTTTCACCTCGTCTTCGCCGTAACCGGCAATTTCAAAGGCCTTGAACATGATCTCCGGGCGGTGGTTTCGGATCGCACCCGATACCAGTTCGTAACCGTTACACGCGAGATCATACTGATAGCCCAGAACGTCAAGCGGATCGCCATTCAGCGCGCCCAAACCGCCCTGCGGCATCGAGAACGGGTTGTGCTCAAAGTCGATCTCGCCGGTTTCTTCGTCCTTCTCGTAAATCGGGAAGTCTACGATCCAAGCAAACGCAAAACGATCCGTGTCAGTGAGGCCAAGCTCGTCACCAATCACAACTCGTGCCTTGCCCGCAACGGTTTCAAACGCCTTCGCCTTGCCACCAAGGAAGAACGCAGCATCGCCAACGCCAAGTCCAAGCTGCTGACGGATCGCTTCTGTGCGCTCCGGGCCGATATTCTTGGCCAGCGGACCGGCTGCTTCCATGCCCTCTCCTTGATCCCGCCAGAAGATGTACCCCATCCCCGGCAGACCTTCTTTCTGTGCAAACGCATTCATGCGGTCACAGAACTTTCGAGAGCCACCAGTCGGTGCGGGAATTGCGCGAATCTCCGTGCCCTCTTGCTCCAAAATCTTTGCAAAGATCGCGAAGCCCGAACCACGGAAGTGCTCAGACACGTCCTGCATCTTGATAGGGTTCCGCAGGTCAGGTTTGTCGGTGCCATACCAAAGAGCGGCGTCACGGTAGGAAATCTGCGGCCACTCGGCATCAACTTTGCGGCCACCGCCGAATTCCTCAAACACGCCTTGCAAAACGGGCTGGATCGTATCGAACACGTCCTGCTGTTCGACGAACGACATTTCCATATCGAGCTGGTAGAAGTCTGTGGGCGAACGGTCAGCACGCGGGTCCTCGTCGCGGAAACATGGCGCGATCTGAAAGTATTTGTCGAAGCCAGAGACCATAAGTAGCTGTTTGAACTGCTGCGGCGCCTGCGGCAGCGCGTAGAACCTGCCCGGATGCAGACGTGACGGCACCAGGAAATCGCGCGCGCCTTCAGGGGAAGAGGCCGTAATGATCGGAGTCTGGAACTCGCGGAAATTGCTATCCCACATGCGCTTGCGGATCGACGCTACAACGTCAGACCGCAGCTTCATGTTCTCCTGCATCGCGTCACGGCGCAGGTCGAGAAAACGGTACTTCAGGCGCGTTTCTTCCGGGTACTCTTGGTCACCAAAGACGATCAGTGGCAATTCTTCAGCAGAGCCCAGAACTTCCATATCCCGAATAAAGACCTCCACTTCGCCGGTCGGAATCTTCGGGTTCACAAGATCGGAGTCGCGCGCTTTAACGTTGCCATCAATGCGGATGCACCACTCGGATCGCACCTTTTCAACCTCGTTGAAAACAGGGCTGTCAGGGTCACAAAGCACCTGTGTGATGCCGTAGTGGTCGCGCAAGTCGATGAACAGCACACCCCCGTGGTCACGGATGCGGTGAACCCAACCCGCAAGGCGGACGGTTTCCCCTACGTGGGCGGCGTTCAGTTCGGCGCAGGAATGGCTGCGATAAGCGTGCATCTTGGTCCCCTTCAAGGGCGGTATCGGAAAGTTCGGGCCGATACACATGGAAGGCGCGCAGAAGTCAAGCACCGAGCCTGTCACTCTACCGACACTCCACCCGAAAAACATAAGGCGCTGCGGCGAAAAGAATGGTTCGTGGGCACTGATCTCAACAGGATCGGGCAAGCATAAGCAGGCACTCAAATGTTGAAACTGACCGATACACAAGACCGCGTCGTTGAGTTCGTGCTGCTCATTGCGTTTTTCCTGATGATCCGAACTTTGTACGCGGTGCCGCCTTCAGATGATCTGCGTGCACTCTGGATGGCCGGACGATTTTTCTCTGAAGGTGCCGACTCGGTCTATGCAATCTCGGACGGGGTGTTTCGAATGACGCCGCCACCGATATGGGTCGAAACTTATATCGCCGAAGGGATCGAGCGCCCGGCTTATCCATTCATTTACCCGCCCCTTTGGGCTTGGGCGGTCAGTCAGCTCACCAAGGTGATGACATTCGAAACATTTCGGGGCGCGTTTGCGATACTTAATGCGGCCGCCATGTGTGGATGCTTCTACCTCGCTTCAAGAATGGCGCGCGGCGCCCTACCGCGTACGGCGTACATGGCGATCAGCTTGCTCCTGGTTCTGGGCCTGGGTTCAATGGTGGCAGTTCTGCCGCTTTCGGAAAATCAGCCGCAAATCCTAGTATCATTCCTTATTCTTCTTGCCATTGAGCGCGACCGCGCCGGCCGTCCGTGGATCGGCGGCGCATGTATGGCCGTGGCAGCAGCCCTAAAGCTTTATCCGGTACTCTTTGCCATTTTCTGGCTTGCGGCTGGAAAGAAACACGCCCCCGCCGCCTTCACTTTGGTCGGGGCGACTTTGGGATTGGCGTCGTTGGCTGTGGGGGGATGGGGCATGCACCTTATCTTCTTATCTGAAGTCAGCGCCATCTCGAAAAGTGTGCTTGTCCTTATACCGAACGTGACGCTGGATGTCTTGGTTGCCTCACTCACTCTCGACCTCCCGAACCTGCCCCGCGTCTCAACCGAAGCTACAGGCGGCATCACGAGTTGGTCAGTCCTCACCAAACCGGTTTGGTGGACGATTATGAACACCGCTCTTCAAGCAACGGTGGTCGGGCTTTGCGTCGTCCATGTGATCCGCAATGGCCTTGAGGACGTCGCCATTTGGCCGGTCATATTTGTGGCTTTGGCCTACGTGTTACCACTCAGCTGGATCTACCACTACCTACCAGCCTTTGCGTTCCTTCCAGCACTAGTCTCGCGCCTGGGATGGAGAGCTGGCACCTATGTCGCGTTTATCCCTGCCATAACGACAAGTTCTGCATTCTTTCTGTTCTTGAATGCCTACCCAGCTGCCAAAATCGCGTCCACATTTGTTCTCAGTGTCGGGGTTCTGACGATTGCCGCCGGTTTTCTTTGGGCACTTAGGCGCATCAACTAGAAACCACCCTTGCACCCGCCCGCTCAATCCCTATAACGCACGACAATTTGCGTGACCTAGGGGATGGCCCATGCCGAAGAGAACCGACATTCAGTCGATCATGATCATCGGAGCGGGGCCTATCGTCATCGGACAATCCTGCGAATTCGACTACTCGGGTGCGCAGGCCTGTAAGGCACTGCGGGAAGAAGGTTACCGCGTCATCCTCGTCAACTCGAACCCCGCGACGATCATGACCGACCCGGAACTGGCCGACGCATCCGGCGATCACCGCGTCCTACCCCAACCTCTTGCTAACATCCTCGAGGCACTTCGGATC
>CAYPVG010000016.1:0-6194 GCA_964414085.1 uncultured Boseongicola sp.
GTTGCATCACGCATCGCCCTGTACTTGGCAGCATTCACGCGTTCGGTCCGCCCAGGCGTGTTAACGTTCTCGACTTCGACCTTGTGCGTCATCACTCAAGCCGCGACAGGGCGCACCTCAAGTACTTCGGGAATGTAATGACGCAGCAAGTTTTCGATTCCCATTTTCAGTGTCAAAGTTGAAGACGGGCAACCAGCGCAGGCTCCTTGCATGTGGAGATAAACGATACCACGATCAAAGCCGTGGAACACGATATCACCACCGTCCTGAGCCACAGCCGGGCGTACGCGTGTGTCCAGCAACTCTTTGATCTGGTTCACGATTTCGCCATCCTCACCCGTATGCTCTGCATGGCCCGACGCGGCTGAAGCTTCTCCGGCCAACACGGGCTGACCCGACTGGAAATGCTCCATGATACCACCAAGGATAGACGGTTTTATGTGATCCCAGTCCGTCTCGTCCGTCTTGGTGACTGTCACGAAATCCATGCCGAAGAACACACCGGCTACGCCGTCGATCCCGAACAGGCGCGTTGCCAATGGGGAAGCTCCTGCAGCATCCGCGCTCGGAAAATCTGCGGTACCCGTCTCAAGGACAGTTTGCCCGGGCAGGAATTTCAATGTCGCCGGGTTCGGAGTCGATTCCGTTTGGATAAACATGACCAAAATCCTCTGATAATTGACTCAGATATGCGGCCCGCACCCTCTGGTGTCAAGACTTTGGAATGGTTCTAAAGAGTGCGCGCGCGATTAAGTGATCGCTTCGAGCTTGTCCCTGGACAGCTCGCCAGGAACGATCGTCACCGGCATCGGAAGGTCACCAAGATTGCGGGACAACTCGCTGATGATCGGACCGGGTCCGCGCTTGTCGCTTGCGGCGCCCAGAACTAGCACACCAATCTCGGGATCTTCACTGACCTGCGCCAGGATTTCCTTTACAGGTTCGCCTTCGCGAATAATCAGCTCCGGATCGACATTCTGCTTGTCGCGCATCCACTTGGCGAACACCTCGAAATGCGCATGAATACGTTCCCGGGCCTCTTCGCGCATGATCTCACCGACACCAATCCAATGATTGAACTCATCCGGGGGAATAACCGAAAGGACCTGCACGCCACCGCCAGTATGCGCAGCCCTCATCGCGGCGAAACGCATTGCGTTCAAACACTCGCGACTGTCATCGAGTACCACAAGAAATTTGCGCATGAGTAGTCCCTCTTTTCAACGATCTAGACCGGATCGCGTCGGGTTTGTCTATGGCCTAGGGCGAAATCCGTTGACCAAGTCCAAGCGCTTCCGCGCGTGACATCGCAAGCGCTGCGGCTGCATAGTCGCCAAGCGCCAGGCCACGAAAAACAAATGCGTTAGGAGCATCAGTATTACGGATAAAGCCCTGATCTGACGCAAGCTCGGTCAAGTCACCTTGAATGAATTCAGGCGCAACCATCGGTTTTTCGCTCGTGCGTTCTTGCTCGGCATCATCCACATAAATCGCGCCAAATGCCGCTGCGCTTTCGTCTTTCCAGGGAATAAACAAGTCGGTGATTGCGGCAAATGTCCCGGGTCGCATCCAGCCACCGTCGAGAAACGGCTCAACACTGTAGTCCAGAGTTATGGAGCTTACGACAATATCAGCCGCACGAACCGCCTCTTCGGGAGAGCGTTGTTCAGCATCCAAGCCAAGACCACGGGCCTCGGCGAGAAACCGGTCCACATTTGCCTGTCCTCGCCCTACAGCCAGAACAGTTTGCAAAGGGAAGATATCGCGAAACGCCGCCAAGTGGCTCGATGCCTGTACGCCACATCCGATGAACGCGATCGTTTTTGAAGCCGAATCCGCCAACTTGCGGGCTGCGACGGCAGACAGACCAGCCGTGCGCACTGCTGTTATCCAATCAGCCCCCATGACGGCCTTCAAAACACCCGTCTCAGCGTCCAAAACAAGGATCGAACCGGTGATCGCAGGTAAGTCGCGCTCGGCATTACCTGGAAATACACCAACGGTCTTCAAAATCGTCAGCCCTTCTGAGCCCACCGCAAGCGTCGACATCATGTAGCGCCCATCACCCGGCAGGATGACGGATTTTGGCGTGGTTTGCAGACGCCCCGCCGCCTTATCTGCAAGAGCTTTTTCTATGGCATCCGCTATCTCAGTTGGTGTGATACCCAACTTTTCCAGTGTCTGGTCTGGCAGATAGAGGTGATCTGGCCCAAGATGCATCAATTGCGCTCCGACAGGGCCCAATCCCAGTACATCTCGCGCACACGCCGCGCGACTGGCCCCATCTGATAATTCACACCGTCAAACTCTGTCACAGGTGTCACCTTCGACATATTGCCCGACAGGAACACTTCGTCAGCATTCTCGAAATCTTCGAAACTCAGAACTGCTTCGTGAACTGGTGTGCCGTCGGCAGCCATATGCTTCATGTGACGCGCGCGGGTGATGCCCGCCAGGAAGGTCCCGTTGGCGATCGGGGTAAAGACCTCACCGTCTTTGACCATAAATACATTGGCTGTCGCTGTTTCCGCGACGTTGCCCATAGCGTCCGCAACAAGCGCGTTTTTGTACCCCTTCGATTTGGCCTCGGCCAGCATACGCGCGTTGTTTGGGTAAAGGCAGCCTGCCTTGGCGTTCACAACCGAGCTTTCCAGAACCGGCCTGCGGAACCGCGTTCGCGTCAAACGCACCGAGGTTTCCGGCGGAGCCATGCCAACCTCTTCAAGGCAAATCGCAAAACCTGTTTCTTCGCCCGAAGGTGTAATGGCTGAAGAGTCGCCATGAATGCCCCAGTACATCGGTCTGATGTAAACTGCCGTTCCCGGCGCGAAGAGTTTCAGGCCTTCGTGCACAATCTGCACCATGTCTTCGGTTGAAACAGTCGGCGTCAGCATGAGCGAGGCAGCGGAAGCGTTCACGCGTGCGCAATGCGGCTCCAAATCCGGGGACACACCTTCAAAGAACCGGGCCCCGTCAAAAACGGTCGAGCCTAGCCACGCACCGTGGTCCGCAGCTTTCATGATTGCCACGTCACCCTCGTGCCAGGTCCCATTGAAGTACGTGCGTGTGTTGGAACTGAGTGCCATTATTTGTCCTCCCGACGGCGAACTTTAGGACTGTGCGTTCGACAGGTCCAGCAGCATGTTCTGAAAACGCCAAAACCCCCGGTGCAGCGACCGGGGGCCTGCATAGATCGGACCGGATCCATGGTGGCAGGATAGAGCGTAGTTCGACCCCGGGGAACAAACTCAATGGGGACAGAGGTCGATTCAAATCCTACAGCTGCAACGCTAGGTGAGCCGTGTAACAGCCACGCGACATAAGGGTGGCGTTCTTAATAATGCGGCGGTTTCTCGTTACCTATGACAACCCCACCGGATCCATCCGCCTCTCGCATCGCCTCGCGCTCCATCAGCATCTGCACACGCCGGTTCAGCGTCGTGATCTCTTTGGCTTGTCCGGACACCACATCATTCAGTTCGTCGACAATGCGCTCCAGATGCGCCAGCCGCTCTTCTATTTCCACACTCATCCTTGTCCTCCTTGCCCCTTAGGGGACCTCGGGCTAAACCCCGCGCGAGATTTAACCCGTCCTTTCGGATAAAACCTATGGCCAAGACCAAAAAGACCCCACGCCCCAAGGCCGAAACGCCGAAAGGCTTTCGCGACTACTTCGGTGCTGACGTCACCGAACGCAAGTCCATGCTTGATGCGATTGCAAAGGTCTACCATGCCCATGGGTTCGATCCGCTGGAAAGCTCAGCTGTCGAAACCGTCGAGGCGCTCGGCAAATTTCTTCCCGACGTGGACCGTCCGAACGAAGGCGTTTTCGCATGGCAGGAGGATGATGACGGCGACTGGCTGGCGCTCCGCTACGACCTGACCGCACCGCTCGCCCGCGTGTTCGCGCAGCACCGGAACGATCTGCCAACCCCCTACCGCCGCTTCGCGATGGGTCCGGTGTGGCGCAACGAAAAGCCGGGACCGGGGCGGTTCCGGCAGTTCTATCAGTGCGACGCGGACACAGTGGGCACAGCTTCGGTCGCGGCAGATGCTGAGATTTGCATGATGCTGGCTGATGCACTGGAAGCGGTTGGGATCGAACGTGGTGACTATGTAATCCGCATCAACAACCGTAAAGTTCTCAACGGTGTGCTGGAGGTCGCGGGTCTGTCCGAAGATGCAACGCGTGAACGTGGCATCGTGCTTCGGGCCATCGACAAACTCGATCGCTTGGGCGCGGAAGGGGTTCGCTCGTTGCTTGGAGAAGGGCGCAAAGACGACAGCGGTGACTTTACTGAGGGTGCCGGTCTGAATGCATCGCAGGCGTCAACGATCATGGGCTTTATGGAAGCGACGGCATCTGACAATGAAAGCACGCTGTCCGCACTTGCTAGCTTGGTCGGCGAAAATCCAACCGGCACTGAAGGTGTAAACGAACTCCGCCAAATCGCCGACCACTGCGTGGCCGCCGGCTACGGCCCAGACCGCATCGTCATAGACCCTTCTGTCGTCCGTGGTCTCGGCTACTACACGGGGCCCGTTTTCGAAGCCGAACTTACCTTTGAGATAAAAGACGAAAAAGGCCGTCCGCGTTCCTTCGGCTCGGTTGCAGGTGGCGGGCGTTACGACGACCTTGTGAAGCGCTTCACCGGGCAAGCCGTTCCTGCCACAGGCATCTCTATCGGCGTCGACCGCCTTCTTGCCGCACTACGCATGAAGGGCCGGGCAGGTGCTGACTCGGCTGGCCCCGTAGTCGTCACCGTCATGGATCGCGACCGCATGGCCGATTATCAGGCGATGGCCGCAACACTCCGCGCCGCAGGCATCCGCGCCGAAGTCTACCTCGGCAACCCGAAGAATTTCGGCAACCAGCTCAAATACGCGGACAAGCGTCAAAGCCCCGTCGCGATCATTCAAGGTTCTGACGAGGCTGAACGTGGCGTGGTGCAGATCAAGGACCTCGTCCTTGGTGCCAAGATCGCCGAGACCGCGACGCTTGAAGAGTGGAAAGATCAGCCAGCGCAGTTCGAATGCCCGATCGACGATATGGTCACGCGTGTGCAGGCCATTCTCGACCGACAATGACTGTAACGCCAGACATCCGGGCCGAGGCGGATCGCCTTCGCGCAGCATTTGAAGCCGAAGGTGCCGAAAGCTTCGAAACCGCGATCCTGCAACCGGCGGGCACGCTTCTGAACCTCTACGGCGAAGACATCCGCGCGCGTGCTTTCGTCACTCAAGACCCGCTGCGCGGCGAGATGATGCTCAGGCCGGACTTCACCGTACCGCTTGTGCAGTCACACATTGCGAGCGGCGCGACGAACGCGCGCTATACCTACGCAGGCGAAGTTTTCCGTCGTCAGGAAGATGACGAGACGCGGCCGACAGAATATCTGCAGGTCGGTTTCGAAGTCATTGGTCACGACAGCGGACGGGCCGCGGAAATCAAAGCCGACGCTGAAGTATTCACGACAATCTCGAAAGCGCTCGATGGGCTGCCGGTCGAGGCGACAATTGGTGATTTCAACGTCCTGACAGCAGCCATTCTGGATCTCGACACACCAAAGCGGCGCAAGGATGCGCTCCTGCGCCACCTTTGGCGCCCGGTGCGGTTCCGCGCGTTGCTCGACAGGTTCTCCAAACCGGCGCCGCCATTGCCGGACCCCGTCGACATCAATACGCCTCACGTCGGTTTGCGGAGCCCCATGGAAGTGGAAGCTCGCCTTGCGCTTTTGGCCGAGGAACAGTCCACACCGCCACTCCAAGCCAGCGAAGTCGACCGCATCATGGCGCTTCTCGACGTCAAGGCGACGGCGCCAGACGCGGTGCGTGCGATCAAATCCATCGCCGCAGGCGACACTGATGTGCTGAACGCGGCGCGCGTGATCGAAGACTTGCTCGATGTCTTGGCGGAAAACGGTACCGACCCAAGCACGCTCGGTTTCGAAGCAAGCTACGGCCTGACGTCGCTTGAGTACTACACAGGTTTCGTCTTCGGCTTTTCCGCGCCTGACTTGCCAGTTGTCGCGACTGGCGGGCGCTACAATATGCTGACCGCAGCGCTTTCAGGCGGAAAGCGCATTCCGGCCATCGGCGGCGTGATTCGACCGGATGCAGTCCTTGCGGTGAGGGCCGCGTCATGACCCTGAAACTTGGCATCCCTTCCAAAGGCCGCCTGATGGCCGACACCT
>CAYPVG010000017.1:0-5200 GCA_964414085.1 uncultured Boseongicola sp.
ACTCGCAGTGGCGGCAATCTCACGTGCGCTGGCCCACCGCGTAAGATGCAAGAGTGGCGCAAGAAAGATGCCCCCACCAATCCCGACAAGTCCGGCAAGATAGCCCAGCGGCACAGCAGCGACAGGAACAAGACGCGTCAAACGATGTGGTTCGGCTTGCGCGGATTGCGACACGGGGAGAAGCATAGTGGCTCCGGTCAGAAGAAGACTAACCCCCAACAACAACATGAAAGCTTCCTGCCCAATCGGTGTCAGCCCCCCTACGAATGCAGCCGGGGCCGCCAAAGCGGTCAGGATCATTGCCCCACGCCATGGTGTGACCTTTGCGGTCGCAAAGCGGATTGAGCCACCTGTGACGACGATGATGTTGCACGCCAATGCCAGCACTGGCAGCAGTCGATAATCCATCCCCGAAAGCGCAAGCAGCGCGGCATAGGTCGACCCTCCACCGAAGCCGACCGACGCGTAGAGCAAAGCTGTTACGAAAAATGCGATGACCAGTATGGGCATAGCCGCTCTCTATCCATTGGCTGAGCGCCATGCTAGCTCAAAGCCATGCAAGGGGAAGAAAGCCAAATGCAGGCTGAAGATATCGATCTGGGCGAAGAGCTGCAGCGAGCAGGCGCGAAGGACGCTAAACTACTCGGCGATATCACAGCTGACGCCTTTCGAAATGACCCCTTCAATCTATGGCTGTTCAGAAACTTCGCAGGGATTCGGTCTCTATTCCGCTTTCAGGCCAAGCGGATCTACACCCGCGATGGATTCTGCTACCGGCTTGGGAACAAGGGCGCGTGTATGTGGATGCTCCCTGGCAACCACAGTGATTTCACGCGCACCGACTACGCGATATTCGCGGCCAACACGCTACTAACTTCGGGACCCAAGGCGATCTCTCGCGGGATAAAGACGGGTGAAGCGATGGCGAAACGCCATCCGGAGTTTCCTCACGCTTATCTCTTCAGCATTGGCGTGCGCCCTTCAGCACAAGGGCAAGGCTTGGGCCGAAAGCTTATCCAACCCATGCTTGATGCATGCGACCAATCCGGCGTTCGCGCCTATCTGGAAAACTCGAACCCGAACAACACCGGTTTCTATAATTCGTGCGGATTTGAGCAGTTGGGCGAACCAATCCACCCAGAGCCGAACAGCCCGCCACTTGTCCCTATGCTAAGGGAACCGCGCCCTATTCTCTAGCGATAAGGCGCGGCCCTAAGACTTATATGGGCTCAAGCAGACTTGCTGCCTGCTGCGCCGTGGCAATGCTTGTATTTGTTGCCAGAGCCACAGGGGCATGGTGCATTGCGGCTTATATCGAGCCCCTCGAACGGATTGTCTGCGTTCGAGCCGCCGGGGCCAGACGCTGCGCGCGGACTACCGGCTAGTGATCCGAACAGTTCCGGACGATCCGCAGAACCGTCACCATCGTTCGAGTTATCCAGCCCCGTCAGCGGATCGATATGGCCGGTCAAGAACTCGGGAAGATCAGGCAAGGCCTGCGAAGGTGGTGGCTGCATGCGCAGCTCGGACTTGATCAATATCTTCGTCACGTCTTCGCGCAACGTGTCCAGCATGCTTTCGAATAGGCCAAAGGCTTCCTGCTTGTATTCATTGATCGGCTGTTTCTGAGCGATCCCGCGCATCCAGATTACCTGACGCAATGCATCGAGTGTTGCCAAGTGCTCCTTCCAATGGAAGTCGAGCCGCTCAAGAAGAACGGATTTTTCAACCTGCCGCCAGATGCTGGGATCAGCATCCGCGATCTTCTTATCCATCGCCTCGTCGGCCATCGCGCCAATGCGCTCTTCCAGCAGCTCTGGCTCGACCTGATCTTCTTCCAGCCACTGATCGATTGGCGGCGTAAGGCCGAAGACTTCTTCAACCTTCTCTTTCAAGCCTTCGATATCCCACTGCTCAGGATATGATCCCGGAGGGCACGCGGTCCCTACCAGCGCGTTGACAGTGTCACGGCGCATGTCGAGCACAACATCGTCCACTTGGTCAGCTTCCATGATTTCGCCACGCTGTTCGTAGATGACCTTGCGCTGGTCGTTCATCACATCGTCGTATTGAACAACTTGCTTACGCGCTTCATAATTGCGCGCCTCAACCTTTTTCTGCGCGGTTTCAATGGCCTTGGAGAGCCATTTCGAACCGATTGCCTCGCCGTCGGCAAGGTTCGAATTCATCATCTTGGCAAAAAGTGTGTCCGGCCCGAAGATGCGCAAGAGATCATCTTCAAGGCAGAGGTAAAAGCGCGAAAGCCCCGGGTCACCTTGACGGCCCGAACGCCCGCGAAGCTGATTATCGATCCGCCGACTTTCGTGACGTTCCGTGCCCAACACAAACAGCCCGCCTGCCTCAAGCACCTTCTGTTTCTCGGCAGCAACTTCAGCCTTGATGCGTTCTTCCTCAATCGGACGCTTGGGATCGTCCTCAGCCATGTCGGCAAGCTCATCACCGATCCTGAAATCGACGTTGCCGCCCAGCTGAATATCCGTCCCGCGACCCGCCATATTGGTTGCAATCGTGACTGCGCCGATCCGGCCCGCCTGCGCCACGATATGCGCTTCACGCTCGTGCTGACGAGCGTTGAGAACCTCGTGCTTTACGCCTTCTTTCTCGAGGAACTGACTTAGCAATTCAGACTTTTCGATTTAAACCGTTTCGACCAGCACAGGTTGGCCAATCTTGGACTTTTTAGCGATCGCCTTTGCGATGGCAGCAAATTTGTCCAGCGTATTCTTGTAAAACTCATCTTCTTCATCAATGCGCTGAACCGGCACGTTGGTCGGAATCTCGACCACGTTCATCTTGTAGACGTCCCAGAATTCCGGGGCTTCCGTTGCAGCTGTACCGGTCATGCCCGAAAGCTTGGGGTACATGCGGAAATAGTTCTGGAACGTGATCGAAGCCATGGTCTGGTTCTCAGGCTCGATCTTTACGCCTTCCTTGGCCTCTACCGCTTGGTGCAAGCCATTGGACCAGCGCCGGCCATCCATCATACGGCCGGTAAATTCGTCGATGATCACGACCTTGTCGTCTTTGACGATATAGTCCGTGTCCCGCTTGAACATGACGTTGGCCTTGAGCGCCTGATCAAGGTGATGAACAACCTGCGTGTTTTCGACGTCGTACAGATTCTCAGTCTGCAGAATCTCTTTCTCAAGCAGGATCTTCTCGATCTCATCTGTGCCTTCTTCGGTCAATAGAATGGAGCGAGCTTTCTCGTCCTTCTCATACCATTCTTCCGGCACGGTTTTCACAACTTCATCCAGCGCAACGTAAAGCTCTGATTTGTCTTCAGTTGGACCGGAGATGATCAGCGGAGTACGCGCTTCGTCGATTAGGATCGAGTCCACCTCATCAATGATCGCGAAGTTGAATGGACGTTGGACCATCTGGTCCTTTGAGTGCTTCATGTTATCGCGCAGATAATCGAAGCCAAGTTCATTGTTGGTGCTGTATGTGATGTCCGCATTATAAGCTTCGCGGCGTTGTGCCTCGTTTAGGTTCGGGACAATCACGCCGATTGTAAGGCCGAGCCAGTTGTGCAGCTTGCCCATCCACTCCGCGTCGCGGCGCGCCAGGTAGTCATTAACAGTAACGACGTGAACGCCCTTGCCTTCAATCGCATTGAGGTACGTCGCCAGTGTCGCCACCAGCGTCTTACCCTCACCGGTCTTCATCTCTGAGATTTCGCCGCGGTGAAGCACGATACCGCCCACCATCTGCACATCGAAATGACGCATGCCTAGAACGCGGACCGAGGCTTCGCGCACTGTTGCAAAAGCCTCTGGCAAAATGTCGTCTAGCGACGCCCCTTCTTGCAGCTGCTTGCGAAACTTATCGGTTTGAGCCCTTAGTTCATCGTCACTCAGCGCTTGAATCTGCGGCTCGAGCGCGTTGATCTGGTTTACGATCTTGCCGATCGATTTGACGTAACGGTCGTTAGAAGAGCCGAACAACGACTTTGCTATTGCTTGAAACATGGAAAGGGGTCCTGACGGGACTGATATTATAGGGAAAACGGCCGTGCGAAACGCGCACCGGCCGGTGAGATCACAACATGAATTTTGGGTCTAAGGCGCTATTCGTAAGCGCGGTCTGCGCCGTAAAGCACAGGTGGTCGAAGCAGAGGCCCGCGCCTACGAACAGGCTTCTTCGCCTTGTCTTCGCCTTTTGACGCTTCATCTGCACGATCATGTTGGCAAGAGCCAGCATCCTCAGCGGTGTCTTTTGCCGCATCAAAAATGACGCCAATCTCGCAGTCGATTTTTTCCGCAATAGACGCATTGGCTGGCGTTCCGACGGCGGCAAGCCCCGTCAGCAGCGCAATACAGGCAAGAAAACGACCAAACATGGGGCGTAAGATATGCCTTAATTCCTGCTTCGTCCAGTTCGAATGGCGCATTTACTGCGCGTTCTACTCAGGCTAGCGCAAAAATATGGAACTTCAGCGCTCTCCGCTCGCCTTACCCCCTCCGCAAGACCTCCCAGAGATTGGAGGTGTAAAACTGCGCGTGGCGCGGGCGAGATACAAAGATTGGGATCGCGCGGATCTGACATTTGTTGAGCTCGAGAGCGGTACAAGCGTTGCGGGAGTCTTTACTCAAAGCGCCTGCGCCTCTTCCGAAGTCGAAATGGGCCGCGAGCAAGTGAAAGCTGGCACTGCGCGTGCCTTGATCGTCAACGCCGGCAATTCAAACGCCTTCACCGGGTATCGCGGCCGCGAAGCGGTTGAGCAGATTGTGCAGCAAGTGGCCGACCATCTTGGGTGCGGCTCTTCAGAAGTGTTCGTTTCATCGACCGGGGTAATCGGCGTTCCTCTGCCGAAAGACAAAGCCCGCGAAGGCGTGAACGCTGCGCTCATTGCGGAACCATGCAGCTGGCTTGAAGCCGGGGAGGCGATTTGCACAACCGACACTTTTGCAAAGGTCGCCCGCACCTCGGCGATGATTGGTGGTCAGCGCGTGCAGCTGGTCGGTATCATCAAGGGCTCCGGCATGATCGCGCCGGACATGGCCACGATGCTGGGATATGTCTTCACCGATGCGGCCGTAGCACCGGAGTTTTTGCAGCAAATTCTCAGCAATGCCAATGGCGAGACGTTTTCGTGCATTACGGTCGACGGCGACACATCGACAAGCGATACGGTATTGGCATTTGCCACTGGCAAAGCTGGAAATCCGCCGCTGAC
>CAYPVG010000018.1:0-4559 GCA_964414085.1 uncultured Boseongicola sp.
AAGGGCTTGATGGCATCGCTCATGCTGGCACCGGTACGATATCAAGGAAGTTTTGGAGCATGGCGTGTCCATGTTCCGAGCGGATGGATTCTGGGTGAAACTGCACCCCGTGAATGGGCTTCGTCTTGTGCTGCAGGCCCATGATCGTGCCGTCTTCAAGCCATGCCGTGATCTCCAGTTCATCAGGCAGGCTCTCGCGTTCAACCACAAGCGAATGGTAACGCGTCGCGTCAAGCGGGCTGGGCAACCCTTTAAACAGCGACCTGTCATTGTGGTGCATTTTTCCGAGCTTGCCGTGCACAATCTCGCTATGACGCACGACTTTGCCGCCGAAGACCTGGCCGATCGTCTGGTGTCCAAGGCACACCCCGAGAAGCGGCGTATTGGTTTCTGCGGCAGCCTCGGTCAATGCCAGGCAGATGCCTGCCTTGTCCGGGTCACAAGGACCGGGGCTTAGAATTATGCCGCTTGGTCGAAGCGCCATGGCCTCTTGCACATTCAACGCATCGTTGCGGTGAACTTCGCATTCGGCTCCTAACTCGCCCAAAAAATGGACCAGATTGAAAGTGAAGCTGTCGTAATTATCAATGAGAAGTAACATTTTGCGTCTCGAAGCGCCTCAGTGTGCAGATATGGGGTGTCAGGCGCCAAAAGCGCAGGTATACTTGTTCAGAGGTGTCCCCATTCGTCAAGGCACCCAAGAGCATTAGAGCAGATAAAGGAGAGGGCGTTGGGACGCGGCTTTCTCGCAGGCATATTTTGGGGTGGTATCGTAGGCTTTGCGATGCTGGCCGTTTCCAGTTTTGTATTAGAACGGCAGGAATTGAGCCTGCCTCGACCTGAAGCGGTGCCCGTGGAGGTCCCGGCTGGCACAGAATTTGATCAGGCACGACCGGAAACAGATCCTGTGGTGCCCGAGACAGAAACCAGGCCAGAGGCGGAACAGGTTGGTGGTGTCGTTGCCCCCACCGATGCGGTCGAAAACCCACCCGCTTTCGATACATCGTCGTTGGAAGTCCCCCAACCGACTGTAGACGCCCCGAACGAGTTGGGTGAGACGCCAGAGATTGCTGAAGAGGTAGATATCACGGTCACTGGTCCCGCTTCTGGCGACAACACTGCACCCGCGACAAGCCCTGAGCTTGGGTCCCCCGATGCACCCGCCAGCGCGCCAGAAACCGTGACCGAAGCACCTGTCGAAGCGATTGCTCCTGAAGCTGATACCGTTACAGAAGCGGCACCAGAAGTCGTTGAAGATCCGGCCCCCGTTTCGCCGGCACCAGAGGTGGCGGACAGTGCTCCACGCATTGTCCCACAGATTATTCAGACAGAAAGCGCCGAGGCACCTGCCACACCAGAGGCACCGCAAGCTGTCGAAGCACCTTCAACCGACGAAGCGCCCAATGCGATCATTCGCGTCGACGGAGGAGAGAGCGAATTCTTCAAGCCTGTCGACGAGATCGGCAACATGGCGCAAAATGTCGAGACCGATCGTCTTCCAAGAATAGGGGCCGCTCCGGAAGCAGAAGCACTCGCTGAGACAGCAGAAGCCACACCAGACGTCGGCACTGAAGCAGAAGCCGACACCCAGACGCCTGCGATCACGGCTGAGCGTCCTCCTCTGGAGGGATCGAACGCACTGCAGCGATGGGCAACGTCGTTTGACGTTCCCGGCGGTGCTCCATTGATCTCGGTTGTGCTGATTCACGTCGGAGACTCGGTTCTCTCGTCCGATATGATGGATGTTCTGCCCGATACCGTTGCATTCGCTATCGACGCCGGAATGCCGCGAGCAGCCGTAATCGCGAGCGAATATCGCGCCCTTGGACGCGAGGTCGTGATGATCCCATCGCTGCCCATTGCCGCGACCCCTCAGGATGTCGAACAGGCGTTACGTGTAAACTTTGAAACCGTACCCGAAGCAGTGGCCGTGATGGACAATTCCGGCGACAGCTTCCAGTCAGACCGCGCTGCTGTTGCTCAAGTCGTCGATGTCGTCGCTGTTTCCGGGCACGGCCTTATCACCTTTCCACGCGGCCTGAATACCGCCCATCAGCGCGCTGAACGCGCTGGCGTACCGACGGGTCTTATCTTCCGCGACATTGACGGAGGAGGTGAGAGTAATGAGCAAATCCGCCGCGCAATGGATCGTGCAGCGTTCAGAGCACGTCAGGATGAGGCGGTGATTTTGGTCGGGCGGACGTCTGAATTGACGATAGAAGCGTTGCAGGAGTGGGTACTGGGCAACCGCGCGGCGAGCGTTACGCTGGTGCCGATTTCGGCGGCTTTATCAGCAGATTAGATAGTCGCGGTTTCCCCACGAAATCAGAGTGTGCAACCCAAGGGTGTGCAGTCCAGCAAGCATGCTCAAAAGGAGTCCAAGCAATGGCGAAGGCATATAGGGTTCAAGTGGTCAAACCTGGGCAAACCTACGAAGGCGCGCAGGGGATCACGTATGGGGCCGGAGCCTCAATCGAAACAGTAGGAGCGACTAAGATTTGCATGAACGTCATGCCCATTCCGCCGGGTGGACGTGCGAAGGTGCATTACCATGAAGGTATTGAAACTGTAGCGCTGCTATTGGAAGGCTCAATGAATGTTTATTATGGTGATCAACTCGAACATGTGGCTCCTATGCAGGCGGGTGACCACATCTATATCCCAGGTGATGTGGCGCATGCGCCTTACAATCAGTCTGAAGCACCCTGCAAAATTATCGTAGCACATAGCTCGGGCAGCGATCAGGACGGGATTGTTATGCTACCAAGTCTTGATCCCGTGCTTGCCTCTAAGTGAAGGTTTGAACGAGGGCTCAACATCTGAATTGATTTCGGGGCTTGTGCTTGTCACGATAGGGATCGCCGGTGGCCCTGATACCCGACAGGGATACCGTGCCATCGTCTCAATCGTTTTCGCTGACCAAGATGCAATGGGTGAAGCAATGGGAAAGCTCGGTCCTGTGCTGGAAGACGTTCCTAACTATGCCAACTGCCAACCCCATATGCTCATTGGAGAGTGGCTCGACAGTTGATCAAAAGCTGCGGTTCGGCGGCAGGAAAGTGTATTACCAAGCGACATAACCTGTCCTGTATTGTGCCGCGTTTGGTCTCCGACGCACGTCAAATGTTTTTGGCTCCAAGCGTACATAAAACGTCTACTTAGGACTCGAAACAGCCATTTGCTACAAAAGAAAAGGCGGCCCGAAGGCCGCCTTTCCCAAATTCACTCAAACAGCGATCACGCGAACCACCAGCGCTCCATGATCTTGTTGCCGTCGTTCTCCCAGTTCGCCGCGACGTTGCCTTCGTTGGCAAGGTCTTTGGAGTGGGCAGCGATGAAGTTGGCCCACATCGCAACAACGGCACCGCCGTCGTCTTGTAGAAGGCGCTGCGCTTCCCAGTAGAGGTCCTGACGCTTGGCTTGATCTGTCTCGGAACGCGCTGCAACAACCACTTCGTTGAAGCGATCTGCGCTTTCCGTACCTTTCCAGGCAGTGTCGTTCCACTCTGTATCGGCCGTGTAGGCGGCAGAGTACATCCAGTCCTGGGTTGGGCGACCGCCCCAGTAGCATGCGCACCAGCCCTTTTTGTTCCAGACGTTCGACCAGTAGCCGTCAGACGGTTCGCGGACGACTTCGATCTCGATCCCGGCTTCAGCAGCGCTTGCTGCGATCAGCTGGGCCGCGTCAACCGCGCCTGCAAAGGCAGCGTCTGCGGCAGAAAGCTGGATCGGACCAGAATGACCGGACTTCTCGTAGTGGAACCGCGCCTTGTCGGCGTCGAATTCGTGCACAGGAAGTTCGGTGTTGAGATACGGCATAGCCGAAGACACCGGCACGTCGTTGCCAGCAGCACCATGGCCCAGCAGGATCTTGTCAACGAGTTCCTGACGCTTAATGGCAAACTTCAGCGCCATACGCAGATCGTAGTTGCCGAACGGTTCGACGTTCAGACGCATTGGGAAGGTGTAGTGCTGGGTGCCCGTCACTTCCAGGATGTCGAGTGTTGGGACACGCTGCATGAGAGCAACCGTCTTCGGGTCGATCGAGTCAGCATAGTGCACGTCACCGTTCATGACTGCGTTCTGGCGCGCCGTCACATCGAGGATCGAGAGGATCTCATACTCATCGAAGTGCGCTTTGCCTTCCTTCCAGTAGTTTGGGTTGCGTGTGAACTTGCCGCGCACACCGGGCTCGTAGGCGTCAAGCACGTATCCGCCGGTACCAATACCGCTGTTAGGGTCGGTGATTTCACCGCCTTCGGACGGCATGATCATCAGGTGGTAGTCAGAAACGATGAAGCCGAAGTCGGCGTTTCCGGTTTCCAATTCGAAGATCACGCGATTGTCGCCGTCTTTGCGAATGTCTGTGACCGCGCTTAGCAGACCTTTGGCAGCAGACTTGGAGTCTTCGCCACGGTGGTAGTTGAAGGTTGCGATAACATCGTCGGATGTCATCGTCTTGCCGTTGTGGAACTCTACGCCCTGGCGCAGATCGAACACCCAGGTCTTCGCCGCGTTCTCGGGTGTGACCGTCTCGGCAAGTTCGCCGATCAACTCAC
>CAYPVG010000019.1:0-3810 GCA_964414085.1 uncultured Boseongicola sp.
AACAGAGAGACGTGCTTCGTTCATCATGGTGAACATGGCCCGCATGCCTTTATGCATGTCGCCTACGAGCCAACCGGTCGCGCCATCATAGTTCATAACGCATGTGGCGTTTCCGTGGATGCCCATTTTTTCTTCAAGCCCACCACAGGAAACCCCATTGCGATCACCCAGTGAGCCGTCTTCTTTGACAAGGAACTTTGGTACGACAAAGAGCGAGATGCCTTTGACGCCTTCGGGGCCGCCTGGGATTTTGGCCAATACAAGGTGGACGATGTTATCGACCAGGTCGTTTTCTCCACCAGAGATCCAGATTTTCTGGCCTGTAATTCTGTAGCTGCCGTCGTCTTGCGGCTCTGCTTTTGTTCGCATCAGCCCTAGATCAGTACCGCAATGCGGTTCGGTCAGGTTCATCGTTCCTGTCCATTCGCCCGAGTAGAGCTTTGGCAGGTAGGTTGCTTTCTGTTCGTCGGAGCCGTGTGCATGCAAGGCCGATGCTGCGCCGTGCGTCAGGCCTACATACATTTGGAAAGCCATGTTGGCGGAAGAGAAAAGTTCTCCAGTTGCCGTGTTCAGCAAGTGCGGCATGCCCTGACCACCATACTCCGGATCACAATCAAGTCCGGTCCACCCGCCGTCGGCCATTTGTTTGAAAGCTTCTTTGAACCCGGTCGGCGTCCGAACGACACCATTTTCCAGTTTGCAGCCTTCTTGATCGCCTACGCTGTTCAACGGCTGCAGAACATTTGCCGCAATCTTCCCAGCTTCCTCGAGAACGGCACCCGTAAAGTCCGCCTCAAGTTCGTCGTAACCGGGCGTGTCGCTGGTTGAGACTTTCAGCACGTCGTGAAGTAGGAATTGAATGTCTTTTACGGGGGGCGTGAAACTGGGCATGTTGGGAACCTCCGTGGCGTTTTGTTGTTATTCTGCGGCTGTGCTTGACGGGGACGTCAATGAGGCGATCGACTGTCTGCCCCATTCAATTTGTTGCTCGAGATCCTTGATCGCGACGTCGAGCTCTGAGCGTTGGCGTTTCATGTCGCACAAGCGCTCTTGAGCGAGTTCATAAGCACGCTTCATCTGTGCAATGTTCTGGTTTGACGTGTCGTACAGGTCGAGAAGTTGCCTGATGTCTTCAAGACTGAAACCAAAGCGTTTTCCGCGCAAGATGAGCTTCAGGCGCGCGCGCTCGCGACGTGTATAGAAACGGCGCGTGCCTTGACGGATCGGAGACAGAAGTTCCTTGGCCTCGTAAAAGCGAAGCGTGCGCGGTGTCACGTCATAGGCATCGCACATCTGGCGAATTGTTAAGTGTGTCTCAGTCATCAATATCCTCCGAAAGCTGTGAAGCTATGCGGCTTTAACGCTGACATGCCCATGCAGCGCATCACCCGCAAGTGACGTTGACGTTAACGTAAGAAGAACGTCGCGTCACAAGTCCCGATGCGAGAATGTGAGAGAAAGTGACGTAACGTTGCTTTCGCGAAACGCTTACGGGTCGAGAGACTTCAGAACGTCTGATCGAGCACGCTTCAAATCCTTGATTGTGGTTTCAAGCGTCTTCATTTCCGCATCCAAGACGTCCAGTTGGCGGTCCGCCAAACGAACGAATTCGCGATATTGCTCGTTGGTGCCTTTTTCTTCGTAGATCAGCAGCCACTGGCGGATCTCCTCAAGACTGAATCCCCAACGACGGCCCCTAAGGATCAACGTCATGCGTGCAATTTCACGGGTTCCGTAAAAACGCGAGCGGCCTTCCTTTTCAGGGGCAAGAAGCTCGATGTACTCGTAGTATCGCAGTGTGCGCGGTGTCACGTCGAACCGTGCGCACATCTCTTTAAAATTCAATCGTTCCTCAGGCATAAGCCCTCTCCCCTTTCGGAAGCGTACTGCGGGTTTTTGACTCGATCAATGTTATATCCTCAGGTGGGGTTGCAACGGCGAAGCGCGGCTGATTGAACGTTTGGAACTGCAAGGAGAGTGACGTGGCAGAGGATCGTCGGGCCAAAGTGGCGCGCCAGTTCATCGAAAGTATCCCGCATGCCCGCGTGCTCGGTATGGAGTTCGTAGATATCGGGGACGGGACGGCCGAGCTTTCGATGCCATACGACACACGATTGATCGGTGATCCGCAAACAGGCGTCGTGCATGGTGGAGCGGTCTCGACCCTTATGGATACCTGTTGTGGAGCCGCCGTGATGGCGCATCCCGCGAATCCGGGCGTCACCGCAACTTTGGATTTGCGGATCGACTACATGCGGGGAGCCACTCCTGGACAGAACTTGGTTGCGAAGGCGGAGTGCTACCACATTACACGCACTGTTGCCTTCGTTCGCGCCTTTGCGATGGACGACGACCGCGAAAACCCTGTGGCGGCCGCGTCGGGTGCCTTCACGATAGAGTTGATGGGAACTGGAACATGAAGCGCCCTGAGCCTATTCAGGTTGTCAAAGAGCGTCGCGACCGCGCATTGGCGACGCTGGCGAATGGCGTGCCCTACATGAAGTTTCTCAACATCACGTTTGATCGGCGCGGGGACGAACTCACAGCAGTTTTGAATTTTGATGAATCGATCATTGGTAACCCGATGCTTCCGGCCATCCACGGTGGCGTGACGGCCGCTTTTTTGGAAACCACGGCTATTATCGAACTCGGGTGGCAGGCGCTTTGGGGTGAGATCGAAAGCGGCAGGCTCGACGTAGAAGATCTAAGCACCGAGACAATGCCGCGACTCCCCAAGACGATTGATTTCACAGTCGACTATCTACGCTCAGGTTTGCCCAGAGACGCCTATGCGCGTGCCCGGGTTAACCGGTCCGGGCGACGTTATGCGAGCGTTCATGTTGAGGCTTGGCAAGACAATCGAAGCCGGTTGTTTGCGCAAGGTACCGGCCACTTTTTGATGCCCTCAGTTGTAGAGGACGCAAGGTGACGGTCACGCGGTCGGCGGTCGATGATCGTCCGATCACGCATAAACGTGTGCTCGGGATTGCGGTGCCGATCGTATTATCAAATGCGACAGTTCCGATTTTGGGGTTGGTGGATACAGGGGTCGTCGGCCAGATCGGGGACCCGGTCCCCATCGGCGCCGTTGGTATTGGTGCCATCATTTTGTCTGCCATCTATTGGGTCTTTGGCTTCCTTCGAATGGGGACTGTCGGCCTTACTGGTCAGGCGCTCGGAGCAAGAGATCAAGCAGAAGCTGATGCGCTACTGTCACGAGCCCTGTTGATTGGGCTTGGCGGTGGCTTGGCGGTGATCGTTTTTCAGAGCTTACTGTTCGCTGGAGCTTTTCAGGTTTCCCCGGCATCTCCTGAGGTGGAAACACTTGCACGCGACTACATGGCAATTCGGGTCTGGTCCGCGCCTGCCGCGATCGCGCTATATGGAATCACGGGCTGGCTTATTGCGGCCGAAAAAACGCGAGCGGTCTTGGTCATCCAAGTTTGGATGAATGGCCTCAATATTGTGTTGGACCTTTTGTTTGTCCTTGGTTTGGGTTGGGGCGTCGAAGGTGTAGCAATTGCCACATTCCTTGCAGAATGGTCAGGGTTGGCGGTGGGGCTTTGGTTTTGTCGTGCAGCCTTTGAACGACCGTTTTGGCGCGAGCGTGCGCGGGTATTGGACCGGGCGAGGCTTGCCCGAATGGCCTCGGTCAACGGAGACATTTTGATCCGATCTCTGCTGTTGGAGGCGATCTTCGTCTCGTTTCTGTTTCTCGGCGCGGATTTCGGTGATGTACCACTTGCGGCCAATCAGGTGCTCTTACAGTTCTTGCATGTCACGGCCTACGCGTTGGATGGGTTCGCCTTC
>CAYPVG010000020.1:0-6515 GCA_964414085.1 uncultured Boseongicola sp.
AGTTTCGTAGAAAGTGTAACTCAGCGTGATCACCGAAACCCCGGCCCCATCTGGGTCATCAAGGATTTCAGGCTCCACGAAGAAGCTCACCGGCATCAGCACCCGCTCACCGGGTTGCAGCACTTGCAGATCAAAGCAAAAGCACTGGATTTTCGAGAAGAACGCACCGCCTGCGAAAGGCGCCACGTTATAGGCCGCAGTCCCTGCAATCACGCGATCTGTCGGATTGTAGGCCTCGTAAAACGCCAGCCCTTCCTGACCGATGCGGATTTCCATCTCGCGCTCGACCGGCTTGAATTCCCAAGGCATGCCGCGCTCTTTCGAGGCGTCAAACCGGACCTTGATCGTCTGCTCCAGCGGCACATCCATCGCCGCTTCCGCGACGTCCGTCGCGCCGCCCCAGCCCGTTACGCGACAGAACCAGTCATAAAGAGGCACCGACGCCCACGCGAGCGAGCCCATAACCAGAATCACGCCAACCAACTGCAGCACAGTCTTCTGCTTCGGATCCATCGGTGCTTTGGCGGGGGCGCTCATTGGCTCTCCTCCGCAGGTACCATCTCTACACGCGGAGCATGGTCAAAAGCCTGCATGGTGTCGCCACGCGTTACCTTCACCACGGTCAATCCAAAGACCACAGCGATAAAGAACACCAGCGTCAAAGCCACACCAACGTTTCGAGAAAGCCGGCGCCGATGAAGCTCATGTGTCGCTTTTAGATCCATCAGATCACCCCACCGCGCGCGAGACCGTAGTCGATCAAGAGCGCACCAAAGTGAGCAAACAGGTAATAGAGCGAGAACCGGAAGAATGCCTTTTCAACCCTGAAGTTGTCGGCCTCCGCCATCTCCTCATCGCGCTGCCAAATCCGATAAGCCCCGACAAGGAACCACGCATTGAGCGCGACCGCCACGACCAGCGTTAATGGCCCACCGACAGAGGTCAGTGCCAACCACACCGGCACGGGTGCCAGCAAGACTGTATAGGCAAGGATATGGTTACGTGTTGCACGACGGCCATGTGTCACCGTCAACATCGGCACACCTGCGTCATCGTAATCCGACCGCATGAACAGCGCCAAAGCCCAGAAATGAGGCGGTGTCCACATAAAGATCAGCGCGAACATCAAGACGGCCTCAACAGAAACCGAACCCGTCGCTGCCACCCATCCGATCAACGGCGGAAACGCACCTGCCGCACCACCAATCACAATGTTCTGAGGCGTCCAGCGCTTCAGCCACATCGTGTAAATAACCGCGTAAAAGAAGATCGTGAACGCGAGCAGGCCAGCGGCCAAAAGGTTCGTTGCCAGCCCAAGCATCACAACCGAGATGCCCGACAGCCCGACACCAATCGCCAGCGCTTCACCCGGCTCGACCCGGCCTGATGGCACAGGGCGCTTCGCCGTCCGACGCATCACCGCATCGATGTCGGCATCATACCACATGTTAAGCGCACCCGAGGCGCCCGCCCCGATCGCAATGAACAGAATGGCCGTAAAGGCTTCGAACGCGTGCAAAGACACCGGGGCCACCAACAAGCCCACCAACGCCGTGAAAACCACGAGTGACATCACCCGTGGTTTCAAAAGCTGGAAATAGTCGCCGAAGGTCGGCTCGTATTCCCGGCTGGCGTTGATCGATACTTCGCTCATCGCTTGCAAACCTTAGTTGGATGCCAACTGCGTTGTGCCGCGCGGATCGACATACTGACCAGCGACTTTCGTATCAGCCAACCAAGCGTCGTACTCGTCCTGCGTCACAGCTTTCACAGTGATCGGCATGTATGCATGGCTCAAGCCGCACAGTTCGGAGCACTGACCGAAGTAGATACCTTCCATACCTTCATCGACCTCGAACCATAGTTCGGCCAGACGGCCAGGAACCGCGTCCTGCTTCACGCCGAACGCCGGGATGGTCCAGGAGTGGATCACGTCAGCGCCTGTGACCTGAACAACGACAGTCTTGCCGGTCGGGATCACGATCGCCGTGTCGGTCGCAAGAAGGAAATGCTCGTCAGTGTAACCCGCATCAGCCAACTGCTGCGACACGTCAGGTGTCAGCATGTTACCCTCGGCCGAGCCAATCATGTAGCTCTCGAACTCGACGTCCTCGTCGACATATTCATAGCCCCAGTACCACTGGTACCCGGTCGCCTTCACAACCACGTCGCCTTCCGGAATGATCTGCTGCTTGAACAGCACCGGCAGCGAAAACGCGCCAATGAATACCAGAATGACAATCGGAATGACTGTCCACGCCACCTCAATCGGAGTGTTGTGGGTGAATGTCTTTGGCTCAGGATTTGACTTCTCGTTGAAGCGCAGAATCACGTAGACCAGCAGCCCCAAAACGAAAAGCGTGATGATCGTGATGATCACCAGAAGGAAGTTATCCAGCCAAATCACGTCGCTCATCAATCCGGTCGCAGCCGGTTGGAAACCAGTGCCTTGATCAACAGGTGTTCCGATGATCGGCAAATCCTGTGCGAATGCAGTGCCAGAAGCCGCCATTGAGGCGATCAAACCAGCGAAAAAAGTCTTAAGACGCATGTCGATGATGGTCCTGTCTTTGTTGGTGTTCCCTGACTGATCAAGAATCCTTGACCAACCTGTTGTTCTTGGCGCTCTAGAAATCATATTACACCCATGGGAACAAGACGCGGGATTGCGGCAAACAGCCACCCTCGTGCCCACCGTCGAAGGAGCCATTATGTCCGATACCAGCCCGTTCCAACCCTTTGAAACCATGCTCGACGAAGGGCAGGCACTGACAATGTTGCGCGAAGCCGTCGCCGGTGCCGATGACGGCGAGCTATTCCTCGAACGCCGCAAGGCCGAGATGCTTGCTTTTGACGATGGTCGTGTAAAAACAGCAAGTTACGATGCCTCTCAGGGGTTCGGGTTGCGCGCGGTACGTGGCGAAACTGCCGGATATGCTCATTCCAGCGAGATTAACGAGCACAGCCTGAAGCGTGCTGTCGAAACCGCCCGCCTTGCAGTTGGCGAAGGAGGAGGCACGCTTGCAGACGCCCCTCAAGCGACAAACCAGAAGCTTTATGGCGATAGCGATCCGATGGCCGATGCGGCTTTCGAGGTAAAAATCGACACACTTGCCGAGATCGACGCCTACGCTCGCGCACTCGATAGTCGCGTGATTCAGGTGTCAGCTTCACTTGCGGCGTCGCTACAGGAAGTGGTGATTCTCCGTCCGGAAGGCCATCACGTCAAAGACGTGCGACCAATGACGCGCCTGAATGTGTCTGTGATCGTCGAAGAAAATGGCCGTCGCGAAAGTGGAAGCGCTGGCGGCGGAGGCCGCTTTGCCCTTACAGGCCTCATCGCCGCCGACCATTGGAAAGCCGCTGCGCAAGAGGCGCTCCGTGTTGCTCTCGTCAACCTCGAGGCTGTCCCAGCGCCCGCTGGCGTCATGGATGTCGTCCTTGGACCTGGTTGGCCGGGCATACTCTTGCATGAAGCCATCGGTCACGGCCTTGAAGGCGACTTCAACCGTAAGAAGTCCTCGGCCTTCTCCGGCCTTATGGGTCAGCAGATCGCAGCGAAAGGTGTTACCGTGCTCGACGACGGCACGATCCCCGACCGTCGCGGCTCGATCACCGTCGATGACGAAGGCACGCCTTCGGGCAAGAACACTCTGATCGAAGACGGCGTGCTCGTCGGGTACATGCAGGACCGTCAAAACGCCCGCCTCATGGGCGTCGCGCCCACGGGCAACGGTCGTCGCGAAAGC
Organism: uncultured Boseongicola sp.; assembly: GCA_964414085.1. Classification (GTDB taxonomy): domain Bacteria; phylum Pseudomonadota; class Alphaproteobacteria; order Rhodobacterales; family Rhodobacteraceae; genus Boseongicola. The sequence continues at coordinate 3,750 of CAYPVG010000020.1, forward strand.
TATGCCCACATCCCGATGCCGCGTATGACGAACACCTACATGCTGTCCGGCGATGCCGAGCCGAAAAACATCGTCGCAGACCTCAAAGATGGCATCTACGCCGTCGGCTTCGGCGGCGGTCAGGTCGACATCACCTCTGGCAAGTTCGTGTTCTCATGCACTGAAGCCTATCAGGTCAAAAACGGCGAAGTTGGCGCGCCTGTGAAAGGTGCCACTCTGATTGGTGACGGTGCTACGGCCCTGAAGCACATCCGCGCGATCGGCAACGACATGGCGCTGGATCCCGGCATGGGGAACTGCGGCAAGAACGGCCAATGGGTTCCGGTTGGTGTTGGCCAACCAACGTTGATGATCGGTGGCCTGACGGTGGGCGGCTCCGCCGCGTAATCCAAAGTTTATGCGCATTAGTCTGGGGTTTATTGAGCCCCAACTAAACCTCTGATCAATGTTCTCCGGGGGCGAGGTGGATCAAGTCCGGCTGTAGTAGCGCGGACACGACGTCTACGCACTTGCAGGAGAACAATCCAATGAAAACATCCATTTCCGTCGCCGCAGCTTTCGCAGTTTGGAGCGCCGCTGCCCACGCACAAGACCTCAACAACGACGCGATCGTCGCAAATCTTCAAGAACTCGGCTACACCTACATCGAAATCAAAACCGGTCCCACGCAGGTCAAAGTCGAAGCTATCCGAGGCGCTGAAGAACTGGAAGTTATCTACGACCGCGCCACGGGCGAGATTCTTGAAACCGAAACCGGACCCGCGGACCCAGACGATCAGGGAATCTCCGGTGTCGAGTTCGATGTCAGAGATGAAGACTTCATCGACGATGATGATGATGACGACGATGACGATGACGATGACGATGATGACGATGATGACGATGATGATGACGACGATGATGACGACGATGATGACGATGATGATGACGATGATGATGACGACGATGACGACGATGACGATGACGACGATGATGACGACGACTAAGGTCGCCACCTAACGACTGAGAGAGCGGGCACCGCCATTGCGGTGCCTGCGTGAGGCTTTGATGATGAAACCGGTACTGATCGCCCTTTTCCTCGCGTTCTTCGCGATTCCCGCGACAGCGGACGCAGCCTCTGTGCGCGACACCATCGTCAACGAGCTCAAATCCGACGGCTATGAAGAAATCCGGATCAGCCGCACTTGGCTTGGCCGCACCCGGTTCATCGCCGAGGACAGCAGACGATATCGCGAGATTGTCGTGAACCCGATCACCGGTGTCATTCTTCGGGATTACACCAGGTTTCTTCATTCTGATGACGATGACGACGACAATGACGAGGGTCGCGAGTTTGAAGAAGAGGACGACGACGAGGACGACGATCCGGATGACGACGATGACGATCCGGACGATGATGATGACGACGACGACGACGATAAAGATGACGACGACTAAGCTATGACGAACCAAGCCGGCTGGGCTCATCCGTGAAAAACCGTTTTGTCCTCTCGGTTGTGCTGGTCATCCAGGCGCTTTGCGCTGGCTTCTTTGTCTCGCAGATTCTGGCCTCTGTTTTTGCCATCCCATTGCCACCACTTTCGTGGACGTTCATCGAACTGATCGAAATAGGAGCTGCACTCGGTCTCGTTCTTGGGGTCGTTGTGTCGATAATCGCCTTGCGACAGGCGCGCGCTCAAGCGGCCAAAGCCGAAGCTGCACTCAAACGCACCCAAAGCGCGTTTCGTGACGTCCTCGAAGAACTGTTTACCGAATGGCAACTCACACCCGCCGAGCGTGATGTCGCCATCTTCGCCATCAAGGGGTTTTCCACACAAGAAATGGCCAGTCTTCGCAACGTCAGCGAAGGCACCGTCAAAGCGCAAACGGCAGCCATCTACCGCAAAGCCGGCGTCTCGGGCCGCCCGCAGTTTCTAAGCCTCTTCATCGACGAATTTGTCGCCGACGACCGGTCCTAGAAAACCCTTGCTCCCGGCGGCAGCTCCCACCGTCTTTCCGCGCGACATCGCAGTAAGCTGACAAAGATGCCCGACCCCAATCCTCTCATCGGAACATGGTCCCTGATCGCCTGGTACAACGAGCGCGAAGACGGCACGTGGGTCTATCCGTTAGGCGAAGAAGCGTCAGGCTACATAAGCTATTCACTCGACGGATTTGTCTTCGTGCATCTCGCCGCCGGAAATCGTCAGCCCTTCGCCAATAAAGATCCTTTCACCGGCACTGACGCCGAAAACACTGCAGCAATGCCAAGTCACATCACCTACGCCGGCCGCTTCACAGACAACGGCGACCACGTCGTGCACCACATGACCGAGTGTTCGCTCCCAAATTGGGTAGGCAGTGAGCAAAGGCGCGAAAAGGCGTTTGTGAGTGACCGCCTTATCCTCAGCGCGGCCGGCGCAAGCTTCCAAGGCCTCGCTGTCACAGCCTTCGTTGAATGGGAACGAGCGGTCTAAACCGATTGCTGCATGCCATGAAATAAATTGAATTTTTCAAGCCGACCAAAAATCGCCGCAATTGGTTGATTAAAATTTTAGCAATGAACGCGCATCACCAAGAATGCGCGTCGTGAGGTAGGCTGGAATAAAAGATGACACTGCTAAATCGCAGAACATTCATCGCTGGTGGGCTGGCAGCACCGCTGCTGGGTTGTAGCGTCTCTCCCGACCGAGCCTATTCGACGTCTTTGGCGAAATACTCGGTGCGCAACCCTCATGCGGGGTACTTCGATCACGCCGCACGGCGGGCGATCCTGCAAACGTCAAA
>CAYPVG010000021.1:0-9635 GCA_964414085.1 uncultured Boseongicola sp.
GTGCTCGTCATCGGCGGGTCGGCGACGGGAGTGCAGCTTGCCGAGGAACTGCTTAAATCGGGCCGTGATGTTACTTTGGCGACTGGTTCACACGTTCCCTTGCCCCGCATATATCGGGGGCGGGACATTATGGAATGGATGGACGCTGCCGGGATACTGTCCGAGGCACGCGACCCCGCAATTCCTGCATCTCGCGCGTTGTCGCAGCCGTCACTGCAACTGATTGGAAGTGCTCCGCAACGCAATATCGACTTTTCCACCTTGGATGCTCTTGGCGCGCGAATTGTTGGCCGCGCCACCGGAGTGTCCGGTCAGAACATCAGCTTGTCGGGCACACTTGCTTCAGAAGTGGCGCAAGGCTGGGACCGCCGCGGCAGGGTCCTGTCGCGCATTGATGCCTACATCGATGGAACCGGGCAAAACGTTTCACGCGAAGTTGCTCCAACGGCCAGGTTCAACCCTGGACGCGACCCGCGATCGTTAAACCTGCGCGATGCTGGCATTCGCTCTGTGCTTTGGGCGACAGGGTTTAAGCGCGATTACTCGTGGCTCCATATCGACGCACTCGATGGACATGGCGAGCTGGACCAGAAAGGCGGCATCTGCTCGGTTCCCGGCCTGTATGCGATGGGCTTACCGTTCATGCGCCGGCGCAACTCTACATTTGTCGACGGCGTTGCCGCCGATGCCCACGATCTCAACCAACATATTTGCACACACCTCGGCCACGCACCTCGTGCGGCCGCGTAAAGGAGAATACCATGTACTACGATGCAATCGTTATCGGCGCACGCTGCGCAGGAGCCGCAACAGCCATGCAATTGGCGAGGGGCGGCCTGAAAGTTCTGGTTCTGGACCGAGCCCAAAAGGGCTCGGACACGATGTCTACGCACGCGCTGATGCGCGGAGCCGTGATGCAACTTGATCGTTGGGGTCTGCTGGAAAAGGTGATCGCCTCGGGCGCACCAGAAGTGCGACGTACTCGCTTTTTCTACGGCGACGATCTGATCGACGTTCCAATTCGCCCTGCTCATGGAACGCAGTCGCTGATTTCCCCGCGTCGGTACATTTTGGATAGCGTACTTGTGGATGCCGCTGAGGCGGCAGGTGCGGAAGTCCGCTTCGGAACGAGCTTTGTCGACGTTATTCGCGACGATGACGGTCGCGTACATGGCGTCACTTTCGATGGTCAGGCTCGCAGGGAGTGTGCCTATGCCCCTATCGTCATTGGTGCCGATGGACGGCGTTCGACTGTTGCGCGTCGGGTTGGGTCGCGCGTTCAATTGAAGGCAGAGCACGCAACACATTGCATCTACGCTTATTTTGACGGGGTCGCCGACGGCGGCTATCAATGGTTCTACCGGGAAGGCTTGGCCGCAGGTGCGATACCGACGCACAACAGCCAGCACTGCGTATTTGTTTCCGCCACACCTGATAGGCTGCGGTCACATGTGAAGACGTTTGGCGCAGAAAGTGCATTGAGACGGCTGGTTGACGAGACATCGCCAGATTTTGGACGCCAGTTGGAATCCGCGAGCGCCATCGAGCGGCCCGTTATATTTGGTGGTGATCACGGCTTCCTGCGTGAAGCCGCAGGTCCGGGATGGGCACTGGTCGGCGATGCCGGCTACTTCAAGGATCCACTGACGGCGCATGGTATTACTGATGCGTTCCGTGACGCCGAGCTCTTGTCTCAAACTATCCTGAATGAAAGTTCACTCTACGCCTTCGAAGATGCGCGCAACGCCAGCTCGATCGAGTTGTTCGAACTTACAAATGCGATCGCCTCGTTCGAATGGTCACTAGATGAGCTAAAATCTATGCATCTTCGGCTGAACGAAATCATGAAAGTCGAACAAGCCTTAATAGCCCGCGACGAGAATGTCCCGCTTGCCGCGTGATAAACCTTTGTCTTGTGTGAGACATCGCCACGCGGCACACTGAACTCTAAGTTTTAGGGGAAGTCTTTTGGAAAAATCACTTTATGACAAGTACGGCGGTTTCTCGACCGTCAGCAAAGTTGTCATGACACTGTATGACAAACTCCTCGATGATGATGATGTCGGACCGTTTTTTGATGATGTCGATATGCCCAAGCTTATTGACCATCAGACGAAGTTCGTCTCGTCACTCATGGGCGGCCCGGCGTCTTTCACCGACACACATATCGAAAACGCACACAAGCATCTGACCATTTATGATGCGCACTTCGACAGGCTGAAAGAATTGATCGCTGAGACGCTGACTGAATTTGGTGTTGATGAAGAAGACATTCAAACTGTTCTGGCTGCGTTTGAGCAGCGGCGCAGCCTGTTGATCGAGGGCTAGTATGTCTATTGAAGCCATCAACGAGCAACTACTACGCGCTATTGGCGTGGGGGTTGCTTTGGTTGAAACGAAGTCGCTTTCCGTTCGCTTTGCGAACGATACTTTTGTTGATTGGTTCGGTCCGCTTGAGGACAAAGTAAGTCTTTACGAAATCTTGCCAGCATTTGACCGCGAGGCCGCTGTTGCGGGCCTGAAGGACGGAGGCAAGTTTACCGCCGAAGTCACTTTTAAGGTCAAACGCAGAACCATGACTGTGGCTGTCGAGTTCAACCGCGCGCTGGAAGACAACGAAGACATGATCGTGCTGGTCTGCCAGAACATCACACGCATTAAGGAATTGGAATCTATGATTGATTCCTATTCCATGATGGTGGAACGCAATACACATGAAATCCGGCGGGAGAAAGAGCAGGTCGAGAAGCTCTTACTCAATATGATGCCACGCACGGCTTACGAGGAATACAAATCATTCGGCGTCGTCGCGCCGCGCGTGTTTGAAAGCGTGTCGGTGCTGACACTCGATTTTGCCGATTTTGACGGCATCTTGGCCGCCAATGAACCTTCTGTAATCGTGAGCGAATTGAACGATATCTACACCGCGTTCGACAGGATCGGTGAGCAGTTTGGCTGCGAGCGTGTACGAACAACAGGTGATAGTTACTTCGCGGTTTCAGGCGTCCCTGATCCAGTGCGAGACCACTCGGGATCAATCGCGAATACAGCGGTTAGATTCCTACGGTATCTGCAGCGCAGGAACGAAACACACCCAATTGCCTGGAAAGCGCGCATTGGGCTGGCATCTGGCCCCGTCATAGGCTCTGTCGTGGGCGTACAGCGCTATATCTACGACGTCTTTGGGCCAGCGGTAACAGCTGCAGACACAATCCGTTTGGCCGCCGCGCCCATGGGGATCGCAGCGGACAGTTCGATAGCCGATCTGCTTGATTCGCGGTTCAACGTGAGCGCTTTGGAGGCCGCGTCGAATGCGACGCCTGTAGCGTCAAACGCGTTCGTGCTTACTGAAAGAGATGCCGCGAGCCAGCTATGAGCGATCGCAACCACGCGTTTGGTGATCGAACCTATTCCGGTTTGGAGCTGATCGAACTCTTTACCGAACCCGCCGCGTTGTTCGACGAAGGTGGAGAACTGCGTGCTACTAATTCTACATTCTCAAAAGTTTTCGCCCCTCTCGGGCAGTTTCTGAACAGCGGAACGTCCTGGCAGATATTTCTTTCTGAAGTTGAACGCAAAGGCGTCATTAGCGCCAATTCTTGCAATGAGCTCCGATTGGTCGAAGAGCGATATCTGGATCAGGGGGCCAATCCCCCAAGCGTAAGGGCTGAGCTTTCTGACGGAACAAGCGCCGAAATTTTCTTAATCGCAGTATCCGACGGCGGATTTGCGATGCGACTATCTGTGGATGCGTCGACTAACGACGAGGAACGTGAGATTGAGCAGGTCATGGCGAAGGTTCTGGAGGCATGCCCAACCAGCCTTACCATGGCGCGAATAGGAGACGGCCAAATTCTTTATCGCTCGCCAGCGGCCACGGAATTGTTGGGCAAAGGCATGAACAGTCATGACCATTTCGCACGCCGCGAAGATCGTGCCGATTTTGTAACGGCGCTTTTGCCAGACTCGCGCGTTGACGACATGAGAATGACGGGCCGCACTGGCGGCGGGAGCGACTTCCCCGCTTCCATCTCTGCGCGATTGATCGACTATCGCGGCGAAGACGTTGTTGTTTACAGCATTCTCAATCTGTCTGATGAAATCGCCATCCAATCGGAATTGGCCCACCAAAAAGACCTCACTTTCAGGGCGGAAAAGATGTCTGCGCTGGGTGAGATGTTGGCTGGTGTTGCGCACGAGCTGAACAACCCTTTGTCAATTGTTGTGGGCAACATGCTAATCCTGAAGGAGGAAGAGTTACCTCAGGCTATTTTGAGCCGCGTGGATAAAGTGTCGGATGCAGCCGAACGTTGTGTCCGGATCGTGAGAAGTTTCCTGGCGATGGCCAGAGAGAGACCCCTTGTTCTGGCCGACGTTTCCCCGACCATATTGATAGATACTGCTGTAGACAGCTATCTCGCTGGATCTCAGGACACGACCGTCAACATTGAAGCGGATATTTCCAGCGATCTTCCGGACCTGCGCGTAGACGAGACGCAGATCGTTCAAGTGCTTTCGAACCTACTGATAAACGCCTCTCAGGCCATCACCGAAACAGGCGTCGGCGACAAAATCACTGTAAGCGCTGAGATGCTTGAAAAGCCGACCCGTTTGCAAATCATAGTGGAGGATAACGGCCCGGGAGTACCGCCAGAAATAGCCGATAAGATCTTCGATCCCCTGTTCACCACCAAGTCTGCTGGCAAGGGGACAGGAGTCGGTCTCGCTCTTTGCAACCGGATTGTAACCTCGCACGGGGGCACAATCTCTGTGCGCAAAGATGAAAGAGCGGGCGCGTGCTTTGTGCTGAACTTGCCGGTGTCGGATCAAAAAGCTGAGGAAGGCTGATCGCCGGTAGTTCAAGATTGAGGACGCGCCTGCTGATACGCGCAAAGTCACTTGTTGCGTGTAGGGAAGGAAGCCTTTGCCGGCTCTCGAGGCCAAACCGAGTAAGGCCCGATTACATCTTTCTGACTGAATACGACTGGTTGCATGTTTCCGTCTCCATGTGTTCATTTGATGACCAAGACCTACCGCCGCACCTTTTCAGAAGTTTTTCTCGAAAGGCGCTTGATTGTTTCAATTGCTTCAAGCTGAGTCCGTTAAACGGTCAGGCCCAAGAAACCCAAGCTTAGAAGCGCAATTACTGTGCCGACGACCATTTGTACGATTGGAAAGACAAGCGACATCCCGCCTAGTTTGCCTCCGACATTTGTGGTGACCTGCCGTGTCGAAATGCTTGCAAGGGCTACCAGACCGGTAAGTGCCGCAGTTCCAAGCCCCATAAACACAACTGCAATTGCCCCGGCATATTTAAGGTCCATTTGCCAGGCGATAACCAAAAGAAAGATGGCACCCGTGCAGGGTCGGACGGCGATGCTCGCGACAAGAACAGCGACCTGTCGCAGCGTGGTGACTTGCGCCGCCTGCTCCATGGTCGGCCCATGTGCGTGGCCGTGACACCCAGCTTGATGACTTATGCTCTCTATTTTGGATGACACGCCAAGTGACCGAGCACCTCGCCAGACCAAAACCAAACCGACAAGACCGATGGCTGCGTAACTTAAAGGCGCGAGATAGTTTTCTGCAGCGACCGATAATTGCCGGGCGCTTGCATCAAGAAAAAAGAAACCGCCGTAGACCAAAACTATTGCCCAAAGAGCTTGCAGAAGACTTGATATAACGGCGAGCAAGACCAGTCGCGCAGCTGAAATGGGTGATGCGACCCCTACCCCACCAACAAGGTACTTTCCGTGACCTGGGCCCAGCGCGTGCACAAAACCGTAAGCAGCTGTCGCGCTGAAAAGTAGCGTGTATGCGCCTGCCTCGCCCGCATTAAGCGCTCGGATGGCTGCTGCCATCTGGTTTTGGAATCCCCGCTGCGCCTCGACCGTCCACGCGAAAAGCCGACTGAAGTCAGCTCCAACCAAAATCGCCGCAACCACCAAAATCGCAATGAGGCCGCCAATAGCTACCCGCATGAAATCGTAACCCTATCGGCAAACAAGGACCCCACGTTCGCGATGTCGGGAGTCTCTTCCCTGCTCAGCTTTCGCAGCGCGCTTTGCAGCGCAGTATCCTGCGTGTTTGCTTCAAAGTACGCCACTTGAGCATCGCAAGTACCAAAGGCACCGATAAGCTTTGGTGTTTGAGATATTGAGAATGCGAAGAAGTACGTGGACTCGTAAAAAGCAACTTCGATGTCACGTCCGTGCAAGTCGATCGGTGTCTCTAGTACTCGTTCAAAAGTCAGCTGAAGCCGCCCATCAACCAGTGAACCGTCCAATCCTGTCGGCCAGTTCAGTGCGACCGCCGCTCCATCAAGACTCAGGTGCGCCGAACCGTCAAAGTCCTCGGGCCACTCGCTCCGAAAGGCCACCAGACGCTGGCGATCAATCTCGTCCAGGCCTCCGGCCGAATTCAGAGAAAGGCCGTGTGACGACAGGATATAAAGTGTCTCGAATTCATCGTAGAGCCAGGTGACCTCCAAGGCTTCCAAACGACCTTGATCGTCAAAACGAAAGTCTACGCCGCCGTCGACAAATACATGCGGATGGGCATTTGCTGGAGTGACTGCAAACGCAAAAAGCAATGCAACGACAGCGCGCTTAAGACACAAATGCACAAGCGGCAGTTCTATCCAGTATGGTTTACGCGTCCACTCGATCATTGGCGTGAGGATGGGCCTCTCCCCAAACGTTTTTCGCGTCCTTACTTACCAGTCGATGTTGCAAACGGTCCAGTTCTTCCAGAGCCTTCTTCGCGTCACCCACCACTGCAAATGCTCTTTGATATGACCTCAGCACAGACTTGGGCCGCCACGGAAGGTCGGCCTGCGCAACCCAAATCCTGAGTTCTGCGGGCAACCGATCATAATCACTCATCGGACTCGCCGAGCGACGTTTGCACCTAAGGCTCGTCTTACCTCGATTGCCTGACATACGACCGCTCACGAGGCGAAGGCCCTCAATTCAAGCAATCGACAAGTGCTTGGGCCATGTTTCGGATAAGCTGCGGGTAAAAATCGATGCCCGGCTCCAACTCGAAACCCATTGGATCAATCACCGAGGTCCTGGCTTCCGAACCCTCCAGAACTGTTGCAACGATGCCCGGATTGAACTGCGGCTCGGCCAGGACGCAATCAACACCTTCGTCGACCACCCGCTCTTGGATCTCCGCAATACGAGCCGGGCTCGGGTCAGACGCGTCGCTCAACGATATGGCCCCCGAGGCCGGGAAATCGAAGTCATCCTCAAAATACTGATAGGCGTCGTGGAAAACGACGAAACTGCCGCCCCGGACCGAATCGAGCGTGGCATTCACTTCAACAGCCAATTCTTCCAATACCGCACGACCGGCCGCCGCGTTCGCGAAGTAGGTTCCTGCATTCTCGGGGTCTGACACCGAAAGCTGGGCGGCGATCACGTTTAGCCAGTTGCTTGCGTTCTGCGGTGACAACCAGGCGTGCGGGTCGTGCTCACCGTGGTCGTGACCCTCATGATCCGCATGCTCCTCATGATCATGATCGTCGTGTTCGGCATGCTCCTCATGTTCATGGTCGTCATCTTTCGCATGCTCGTCGTGATCATGTTCATCGTGCTCTTCATGATCGTGATCATCGTGATCTTTTCCTTCCGCATGTTCTTCGTGGTCATGATCGTCATGGCCTTCTTCATCATGATCTTCGTGATCATCATGGTCATGGACCTCAAAAAGCGCGCCCTCACGGAAGTCTCGCAACTTGGTGCCGTCGGTCTCTAAAAGAGACGTCACACTCGCATCCTCGGCCAATGTATCGATTGCATCTTCAAGCCAAGGCGTCAGGTCCTTGCCCATCCAAAAAACCAGATCGGCCGCCTGCAGTGCCGCCGCTTCGGACGGCCGCATGCTATAGCCATGAGGGGATGCGCCGGGCTGAACTACAATTTTGGCCTCTCCAAGATCACCCATCACTCTCGCCACCAAAGAATGAACAGGCGCAATATCCACAACGACGTTAGGAACATCGGCCATAGCCGTGCCGCTCATCAATGTAGCGACGCAGGAGAGTGAGATGAGCTTTCTGGACATAGCGTCCCCCATGTGATTTTATAACGTTACGCGCCCGATATATGATATGAAATAACATGACAAGCAATGGCCAAAACGAACTTCTGGGCTTTCAGGCTCACGATCACGCCTTGTGCGTCGGTTCGGCTTTGAAAGCGGCTGAAACGCGATGCGAAATTGAAGGCCTTCGGCTAACGCCTGTTCGCCGGAAGGTTTTGGAGATCCTATTGCAGGAACATCGGGCACTCGGTGCATATGCCATCCTAGAGATGCTTCGTGACGCGGGGTTTGGGTCTCAGCCGCCAGTTGCCTATCGCGCACTCGATTTTCTTACAGCTCATGGGTTTGTCCACAAGATCGAACGCCTCAATGCGTTTGTGGCGTGCGATCATCCGGGGGAGAACCACTCTCCGGCGTTCATGATCTGCCGTGTTTGCGATACCGTTGCCGAAGCACATAATGCCCCGGCGAAAGGCGCACTCGGAGACGCGGCAAAAGCCTCCGGGTTCCAGATTGAAAGAACCGTCGTTGAGGCTGAAGGTGTTTGCCCGAGTTGCGTTGATAAGGCTGACGCATGAGCCTAATTCACATCAAGGACTTGGCCGTCACCTACGGCGTGAACACGGTTTTGAAGAACGTGTCTCTCTCAATCGAGCCTGGCGAGATTGTCACGATCGTTGGCCCAAACGGATCCGGCAAGACGAGCCTCTTCCGTGCTATTATCGGTGCGACCAAGCCGTCGCTTGGGAGCGTTGAACTCAAGCCCGGACTTAAGCTCGGTTACGTCCCGCAAAGGCTTCATATTGACCAAACGCTTCCGGTGACCGTCGAACGGTTTCTGCGTTTGACCGAACGTGTTTCGTCAAAGACCTGCGAGGATGCATTGGAGACCGCTGGCGTCCCTGACATTCTGAAGCGCCAGATGTCACAGCTGTCTGGAGGCCAGTTCCAGCGCGTTTTGCTCGCAAGAGCCCTACTCAACAAACCAGATGTCCTGCTTCTGGACGAGGCGACCCAGGGGCTGGACCAGCCGGGATCGGCTTCCTTCTATCGCCAGATTGAGACGGTGTGTCGAGAAACCGGGTGCGCGGTACTGATGATTAGTCACGAACTCCATGTTGTGATGAGCGCCTCAGACCGCGTGATCTGTTTGAACGCCCACGTGTGCTGCGCAGGCACCCCTGCCAACGTTGCTTCAGCACCTCAACACCGCGCACCCTTCGGTACTGGCACTGGCGGGGCATTGGCGCTCTACCGCCACGATCATGACCACGGTCATGAACACGATCATCCCCATAGCCATGAGGCCGCCGAGTAATGCTGGACGACTTCATGGTCCGCGCCACTTTGGCCGGGATTGGCGTTGCTTTGGCCGCCGCGCCCTTGGGTTGTTTCGTCGTTTGGCGGCGGATGGCGTATTTCGGCGACGCCACGGCTCATGCAGCAATACTTGGGGTGGCGCTGTCGCTCGCCTTTGAAATTTCGATCTTCCCAGGAGCGCTCGTCGTCGCCCTTCTCATGGCCTTCGCAGTGACCGCGCTTGCGGGACGCGGGTACGCGATGGACACGCTCCTTGGAGTTCTGGC
>CAYPVG010000022.1:0-2511 GCA_964414085.1 uncultured Boseongicola sp.
GATGTCGAAGCGATCAGCGCACGACGAATTGAAGCGGGACGGCGAAGCACGCAAAAATCGTATGGCGGCCATCGGACGAGATCGGGAGACCTGGCAAAAGCGTCTCGACAACGCAGAAACGCGAATTGCTGAACTTGCGACCCGCAAAGAAGCGGCAGAAAGCGAGTTGGCGGAAGCGGAAGGCACGCCAGACCGCATCGCCACCGATCGGGAACGCCTGTCGGATACTCTAGCGGACGCGGAAAAGCGTCGGCGCGAAGCGGCCGATGCCTTGGCAGTTGCTGAAACAGCCGAACGCGACGCGAAAGACGCTGAGCGAGAAGCCGAACGACGCGCATCATCAGCACGTGAAGCACGTGCCGCAGCCGAAGCCCGAGCGTCCGCCGCGCGCGACACCGTTGCTCTCGCGTCTGAGCGCATTCAGGAGGAGCAAGAAACGACTCCTGAAAAGCTCCTAGAAACGCTTGACGCGGACCCTGAAAAGCTCCCGTCCGCTGAAAAGATCGAAGCTGATGTAATGCGCTTGCGCCGCAATCGGGATGCATTGGGTGCCGTGAACCTCCGCGCCGAAGAAGACGCCCGAGAAGTCGAAGAAGAACACTCCACTCTGGTCACCGAAAAGACCGATCTCGAAGAAGCCATTCGTGCGCTTCGAAATGGGATCGCGGGTCTGAATAAAGAGGGCCGCGAGCGCCTGCTGACGGCTTTCGAGCAAGTGAACAGCAACTTTTCGATGCTCTTCAAGCACCTCTTCGGCGGAGGTGAGGCCAAGCTCGTCCTCGTGGAAAGCGACGATCCGCTCGACGCGGGCCTAGAAATCATGTGCCAGCCACCGGGTAAGAAACTATCGACTCTTTCTTTGCTGTCTGGCGGCGAACAAACACTTACAGCCTTGGCGCTTATCTTTGCCGTTTTTCTGGCCAACCCGGCACCCATCTGCGTGCTCGACGAGGTCGATGCACCCTTGGATGATGCAAACGTCACGCGGTTCTGTGATCTCCTCGACGAGATGTGCCGCCGCACCGACACGCGTTTCCTTATCATCACACACCATGCAGTGACTATGGCACGCATGGATCGTCTCTTCGGAGTGACAATGGCGGAACAAGGTGTGAGCCAACTTGTTTCGGTCGACCTTAAGCGGGCCGAAGCAATGGTCGCCTAAGCGCGGCTTTGCGAGACCAAATACTCACGCCTTAGCGTGTAAAGCCCGGTCAGGATGATCACGCAGGCACCAACAACGGTCCACAGATCCGGCAGTTGGCCGAAAATGACAAAGCCGTAGAACGTACCCCAGACCATCATCGAGTAATGGATTGGTGCCACCACCACTGCCATGGCCAATTCAAGAGCCTTGATGACACAAACTTCGCCCAGCCCGGCCAAAATCGCGATCCCTGCTAGCAAAAGCCACTGCTCACCTGTCGGCGCTTGCCAGACAAATGGTAGGGGCAAAGTCAAAATCGCGCTGGCAACAATCGCCGTGTACACAACCGTCGTCACCGTGCGATCGGTATCCGCAAGCCAGCGAGAGATAATTTGGCGCACAGCAAAGAAGCCTGCAGCGATAATAATCAAAAATGCCGCCGGATGGATCACCCCCATCCCCGGCCTGATAACAATCAAGGTCCCGACAAACCCCAATGCCACGGCTATCCAACGCCGTATCCCGACAGGCTCGCGCAGAATAAGGGCCCCCATAATCGTCACCATAAACGGCGCAACAAAGGTCACCGCCACGGCGTCCGCAAGCGGCACATAGGCAACCCCCACGATGAACATCGTCGCAGAGCCCGCCGCCATGCACCCCCGGACCAACTGCAACCTTGGATGGGACGTTTTGAGGATCTTCGACCCATGCATTCCGATCAAAACGAGAGCGCCTGCCAAAAGGCCAAGTTGCCGGGTCCACGTGATCTGAATGGCATGGAGATCCTCAGTCAGAAATTTGGCGCCCGCGTCAACCGCCGCATACAAAAACATCCCTAACAGCATCAGAGCAGCGCCCTTAGCGCTTTCCGACCGCCGCGCGGGTTTTGCCGCGTGAGGCGCAGATGATTCTGGAACTGGAATGAGATGTCTCCAATCTTCGCGGCAATCTAAAGCCCTAGCCCCCCAGTTAGGCAAGCGATTTCATCCGCTGCGGCTTTGCGCGAACGCTTGACTCACTCCACTGCCTCGCATATCTCCCCGCCAACCTCCGGGAGCACGAATTCTCCCGGTCCCGCAAAACAAGCGGGATCGCCCCCCATCAGCGCGTTGCGCCCATGGGGGCGTTTGGCGTTTAGCAGATTGGTGCATATGTGCCGGTCAGGGATCAACAGGCTGAAGGAGCCGGTACATGTTTGAAAATCTGTCCGAGCGTCTAGGCGGCGTCTTTGATCGGCTGACCAAGCAGGGTGCACTGTCCGAAGACGATGTCAAAACCGCGCTGCGTGAAGTGCGCGTGGCGCTTCTCGAGGCTGACGTCTCTCTCCCGGTTGCTCGTGACTTCGTCAAAGCCATCCAAGA
>CAYPVG010000023.1:0-5272 GCA_964414085.1 uncultured Boseongicola sp.
AATCATGAGACTTCTTAACCGCTCTCTTCGACGGAGCAAGATGCAGGATCGCGTAGGCCCTTGTCATATCAATTTCGCTGAACATTTTGGAGCACCAGAAGCGCGTAATTCAAAACTGCGGTCTAACCTTCTAGCGGACCAAATCCAGTTCTCAGCGATACGGCAACCCAACGCCAAAGCGCAAAACCCCAGGGGTATTTCGCGAGAAACGCCAAACTGTAACCATGTCTTGGAGAAGATGCCTGCCTGGCTGTGCAGGCAGTCTTGAGCTAGCCAGTCTGAGCTAGGATTTCCCTATTTTACAGGGAAAGAACAGGGAATATCGTCGGTTTCATTGAGTTTGGGCTCATTTGAGAGGATTTCCATGCATAATAAACAGGGCTTTAGGCGGTATTTCCCTATTTTGCGTAACAGGGAAATTGATTTCCCATAGCAGGGAAAGAATTCGCGGTAGCAGGGTAGCCCGTCGACGCCTAGGGTCTCTGCTATGAAAGGTTCAAAGATCAAAAAGACAGAAGGCGATCTGGTCCTTGACGAACGCACCCTTATGAAATTTGCGTCGGACGAGTTCGGCTGGACACGGGCACGTCCCCAGCTTTCTGAGTGCGGAGAAGCCAAACTGGCGGCCTTGCTGCGCGATCATCTTCCTGCAGAAAAAGTTGACAGTGCACTTGGCATCCTCCGCATCGGATTTGCAGATGCCGCGGAAGCGGCGCATTGGGAACGGTGGGCAGTCATGACCGCAGCAGCGTCGCGGGAAGCAAGGAAACCGTCTTCTAAGCTCGGGCCATATCTAAGGGCGCAAATTGACTTGGCGATCGCGGAGCTGGATACAGGCAATCCTTCACCAGAGGAAATTTGCGCATCGATTTTGAAAGAGCCGATCCTTTCACGATTGGTAGATATCCACCTCGATGAGCGCATGAGTCCGCCGATTACGGATCCGTTGTCTCGAGCACCGCGAGCGGCAATGGAGCACCTACCCGATGTGCTACGTCTCCTTCGTCAAGCAATTCATGCGGGCGTGACAACCGGCCCGGTTGAGGCTTCACATGACATTCTTGCTCGGACTGTACTGAGCGCTCTCCGACGCGCCGGGGATCGGGCTCCGCGACGCAATTACGATGCCATCAACAGCAAAGACTCTGGGTATGGACTCGCGTGCTGTCAAATCCTGGCGCAGGAAGTGAATGCTGCGCTTCCTCCCGAACTCAGGCGAACCAAAGCTCTCAACATGGCTAAGTCTTGGCGGCGAGCCATAGAGAAAGATGACGCAGAGAACTGAGCTCGGCCCTCAGAAATCCTAATCGGTCCATATGACAGGCCCGGCATCGCAGTGCTGTGTAGTCGCGAACGTAACACGTAAGCGAGGCTTAGCATGTCGGACCTTTCAATCACCTATCGCCCGCCTGGCGAACTGATCGAACACCCGGGCAACGCCCGAACCCATAGCAAGAAACAAATCCGCCAGATTGCTCGGAGCATCGAAGCCTTTGGTTTTACCAACCCGATCCTCATCGACGAGAATGACCAACTGATCGCTGGCCATGGCCGATTGGCGGCCGCCAATGCGCTCGACCTGGCTCGCGTCCCGGTCATTCGGCTGGAAGGCCTTTCTGAGCCCCAAAAGCGCGGTCTGATGCTAGCCGACAACAAGATCGCCGAAAACAGTGGCTGGGACAATGAGCGGCTGCGGATCGAACTCGCCGATCTTTCATCGATGGAGCTGGACTTCGAGCTGGACGAGATAGGATTTGAGGCAGCCGAAATCGATCTTGCTATCGGCGAAAGCGAAGACGGCAAAGAGATCGAAACCGCGCCTGAGCCAAACGCAGACGTCAATCCTATCACTGGACTCGGCGATATCTGGGCGCTCGGGACTCACCGGGTGATGTGCGGGAACGCGCGGGTCGCGGCTGATCTTAGGCACCTTATGGAAGACGATCTCGCCGACGCAGTCTTTACTGATCCACCCTACAATGTGCGCGTAGATGGTCACGTCGGTGGCAAAGGCAAAGTCAAGCATCGCGAGTTTTCTGAAGCTTCCGGCGAAATGAGCGACGGAGAGTTCCAGGCGTTCCTGGAGGCGACACTCACAAACGCCACTGGCTTCAGTCGACCAGGGTCTGTCCACTATGTCTGCATGGACTGGCGGCATGCCACAGAACTTGCCTCAGTCGGCTCCAAGGCGATTGGCCCGCAGATCAATCTCTGCGTCTGGGTGAAAACCAATGGTGGGATGGGCTCACTCTATCGCTCTCAGCATGAGCTTGTTCTCGTCTTTGCGAAAACTGGCGCAACCCACCGTAACAATGTCCAACTCGGACGCTTTGGGCGCAACCGCACCAATGTCTGGACTTATGCGGGCGTAAACACCTTCCGCGACGGTCGGATGGACGAACTCAGAGCGCATCCGACGGCCAAACCCGTGGCCATGGTCAAGGACGCCCTTCTCGACGTGACACGCCGTGGTGACATTGTACTCGATCCCTTCGGCGGGGCTGGCGCCACCTTGATGGCGGCCGCGGGGTCCGGACGGCAGGCCCGCCTTCTCGAGATTGACCCGGCTTACGTTGATGTGATGCTGCGGCGCTGGCGCGATGATACCGGAGAGGACCCAGTGCGCGTCTCTGATGGCATCAGCCTGTCTATCCTCGAAGCGAAGGCTGAGCGTCATGAATGAGAAGGACGCAACAAGCTATGAGGTCGGATACCGCAAACCTCCAAAGGAGTCCCAGTTCAAAAAGGGTCAATCCGGGAATTCTCAAGGCCGCCCGAAAGGCACGCCTGACCTCAAGACTATCGTTCGCAAGCTCTTGTCGTCGCAAGTGACGATCACGGAGGGTGGCAAGAAGATGAAAGTCAGTACACTCACGGCGACAGTCATGCGGCTGAACGAGAAAGCCCTCAAAGGCGACCTGCGCGCGATCGAGAAGCTCCTATCGCTCGCGAGCGACATGGCAGCTGAGCTGGAAGCTCAGCGGGAAAGCCGGAGCCTGACCGCTCGCGACGCCGAAATCATGGAGCGGTTCAAGGCCAGTGTTCTCGGCAATCAGGGCCCTTCAGCGGCAAAGGGCGATGTCGATGCCAAATGATCTCAATCCCGTCGACGTCCTTCGCGCGATCCAGCGCCAGGACCTCTCGAGCTTCATCCAAGGGGCGTTCAATGTTGTCGATCCGGGGACACTCTATCATCACGGCGTCCATATCGACGCGATTGCCTGGCATCTTGAACAGGTTGCAAGCGGCAGCATTCGCAGGCTCATCATCACGATGCCGCCGCGCTCGCTGAAGTCGATCGCAGCATCCATCGCGTTCCCCGCCTGGCTTCTGGGTCACGACCCGACAAAACAGATCGTCGCGGTGTCATACTCTGACGTTCTGTCCGAGAAGCTTGCCATCGATTGTCTGCGGGTCTTGTCGTCACCTTGGTATCAGCGCCTGTTTCCGGCAACGCATTTGGCGAGAGGTCAAACCCGGCGTGCAGACTTTGCGACGACGCGGGGTGGTGGGCGCTTCTCAACGACAATCGGCGGCACTCTCACGGGGCGTGGCGGTGATATCATCCTGATCGACGATCCGCACAAACCCGAAGATGCCGTCTCTGACGTCAAGCGCACTGCGGTCCTCGACTGGTTCAAGTCCACATTGCTCAGCCGACAGAACGACCCCGCAAACTCGGCCATCATCCTGATCCAGCAGCGCGTCCACGAAGACGACCTTGCAGGCATGCTGCTGGAGCAAGGCGGTTGGGTTCATCTTGATCTGCAGGCGATCGCCGAAGACCGGCAGGTCATTGACTTGGGCTGGCGTGGTGAGCTCATTCGGGAACCCGGGGACCTGCTTCATCCCGAGCGATTGTCTCAGGCGGTCCTGGACGAGCGCCGAGCAGAGCTTGGTTCGTATCTCTTCGCCGCCCAGTACCAGCAGCGCCCTGCCCCGCTCGGTGGCGGTATCGTGAAATGGAATTGGTTCAAGACCTACAACGAACCTCCGGCACCTGTCGCAGGGGATCGTATCGTCCAAAGCTGGGATACGGCGTCCAAGGCTGACGAGGCAAACGACTGGTCGGTCTGCACGACATGGCGCGTTCGGGGAAAGACGGCTTGGCTTCTGGACGTTTATCGGGTCCGACTGGAGTTCCCCGAACTTCGGCGTCGCATCCAAATCCTGCGTGATCGATGGGATGCAAGGCTGATCCTGATTGAGGAAGCGGGCTCGGGCATACAATTGCTGCAGGACCTAAAGCGCGACGCGAACATCAGTGTTCGCGGTCTGGTGCCGAAAGATGACAAGGCGACGAGGTTGCTCTCCGTCGTGCACCTCATCGAAGGTGGTCAAATTGCGGTGCCAAACGATGCTCCTTGGATCGCGGAGTTCCAGCGCGAGGTCTCGCTCTTTCCAAACGGCAAGCACGACGATCAGGTCGACAGTATGACGATGTTCCTTAGAACGCTGGCTGAGCCAAGTGCCGAGCCGTGGATTAGGTCGCTATGAAGCCTTCGCTTGCGGCAAGAGAGAACTCGGAATATTTCGCATCGAACGTAAGAAGTGTCGGCAATGTCGTCACTCGCAACTAAGTAGTGAGTTGGCTGCTTTGACAAAAGAACGCGCGTTCAGGCAAATGGCAGTGAATGTCGGGTTTGAGCCCAAAGCGGACGCAGGTGCAATCCGGCACGGGGCAAAACCTTTCTGGCACACAGAGGTTCAAAGGCGCTCAAGAGTTTGGCCGTTGGGATGATTATTGCTTCGTTACACGGAGTTATATAATTGAGATTGAATAATGTTGAGTACAGAACCGCTTAGGGCCGACCCTTTCCAGAGCCGACCCAGTTTGGCAGTCATAAGGACAATCAGCGAACCGTGCCAAAGCCAGATGCTCGCATCCAAGTTTTATGGGCGTCGATAT
Organism: uncultured Boseongicola sp.; assembly: GCA_964414085.1. GTDB lineage: Bacteria > Pseudomonadota > Alphaproteobacteria > Rhodobacterales > Rhodobacteraceae > Boseongicola. The sequence goes on from CAYPVG010000023.1 coordinate 4,910, forward strand.
TGACCTCATAAAAACGAATAGAGTTCATCATTTCTGGATCGTTGCAACGGCTGTGAAGTCGACGCAGGGCGTGAAGGGATGCTTCCATTTTGCGCAGTGTCCAGCTGGCAGCCGCACTTGGTTCTCTAGGAATTGATCCAACCGATTCCTGCGCTTGAGCGACATAGCGCTCTCCTTCCGCGCGTGAACAGCCAGGAGCAACACCCGAATTCTGCTCGGTCTCGTTGCCTCCGAAGAACTGCTGTGTGGCGCTCAGGTTTTCACTTACTCCTGCGTCATGGCCTATCGAAGCGAGGTTAGTTTGCGCCTGGCTTTTCACCTCTTGGTAGATTTTTGCAAACTGCTCACCTTCATCGACCGCTG
>CAYPVG010000024.1:0-2504 GCA_964414085.1 uncultured Boseongicola sp.
ACCGCATTGGATTCCGACCATCCCAGGCACTCGCCTTGTGAAGGCGCATCCTTCAAAAGATACGGTGCGCAAGTGAACGTCGGCACGGCACCCATGCCCGTATACGCATCCGCCAAACGGCTCGCGCGTTTCCCGAACGCCGCCGGAACCCCTTGCCGCTCCCAATGATCTCGATCCACGGAAATCGCATTCATCGTGGTCGGAATAGCCACGCGCGCTCCAAGCTCGGCCATCTTCTCAGCAAAGATCAGGTTCGCATCATGCGCCAGAATACAGCCGTCGATATGTCCGCGCGTCACATCAATAAGCCGATCCGCACCTTGCGATACCGCCATCCGGCAGAGGACCTCCATAGCCAAACGCGACGGCATTTTGCTACCAGCAAGCATCGCCTGGTCTGTCTCATTCAATTCCAGAACGTCTATCGCAGGGCGTCGCAAAGGCACGGTAAACTCGCCAGCTGTCAGAACATCGCCAGCAATCGAAACACGATCAGCTTTCGCAACGTTCTCGTAAGCGTCCCGCGACAACCGGACCACCGCAACGGGCGTCTCGAACACCAACTCCGAGACAATGGCCCCAAGCGACAGAACCTCCTCTTGTTCGAAGAAGATCAGCGCGGCTGGTGCATTCCCGGCCAAAGCAAGTTGCAATAACACCCCGCTACCGCTGCAAGACCCGCGCGAGGTCGGCATCATCACAACCTTACCAGCCAGCGCCGCGCCGTGACCTGCATGATGTACGTCGATGATGTGTCCGGTTTCCGGATCGACCCCACCCCAGAACGACAATCCTTCACCGAGACAAAGCACTTCGCCATCGATCGCCGATCCGGCCAAAATAAGCCCGTTTAGTTTCGCGTCATTCATGGTCCCTCAAGGTGCACGGCAAACGCACTGACCACCGATGGCCGCGACGTCACGGGGCAATCACGCCCTTCTTAACGATGATATTTCCATAAAGCCGACCTTCGCCGGTCTGGATCACTGCGAAGCCCTCTCGCGCAAGATCATAGAACTTGAACCGTTCGACTTTCGCGATCGGCGCCGGGTGGTCTGCGACCCGATCAATGATTTCTTGAAAGGTCTCCACTACGGGCGGCGTTCCGTCCGGATCCTCCACCATCTGCATCACCTGCGCCGGGTCGGGCACAAAAGTATCAAGCGGCATCAGCGTGAGTACGGCTTCAAGAACATCTGTTGCGCTCAAGCCGTCCAATCTATGGCACCTCTGCCCCATAGACTGACCTGGGAAGTTTGCGTCCCCAATAACCAGCGTGTCGCCGTGACCCATGGCCTGAAGGGTCCAAAGAATGTCGGGTGAAAGGATGTTCGGGATGTTTCTCAGCATAGCGCCATCTTCATGGCAAAGCGCTTAGAACACAATCTCAAAGCGTGCGCCGGTCTCGCTCGGTTCAATCGATATTGCGACACCATGGGCCAGAAGAAGGGTCTGAACGATCGCCAGCCCCATGCCCGTTCCGCCCTTATCGCGTTTTGTCGTGAAAAATGGCTCGAACACGCGATCTGCGTTGCCATCAGAAATACCCGGCCCATCGTCCTCGACCGTCAGTTTAGCCCCTGCCGCGCCGCCTTCCGCGGTGACTTTCACTTTCGTCGCTCCAGCCGCCTGCGCATTCAAAATCAAATGACCAAGGACAACACCAAGACCCTCTGTCGACAAAGGCAGTCGTACATCGCCTCCCACAACTTCGACAGACGCATCACCTGCGTCCGGCAGCGCCACATCCTTAAGCCGCGTTTCTCCATGGTGAACAGGCGACCGCGCTGCCGCGATATCACGCGCGGCCACCAACAACTGTTCTGACCGCGCCTCGGCCTCCACAATCGTCTTCACCAGACCCGTCGCCTCAGGCGTCAAGGTCTCGTCTGCCGCCAGCAACTCCGCAGCACCGCGAATGGCCGTCAAAGGAGTCTTCAACTCATGGCTCACATGATCTGCGTAAGAACGCACCGCCAACTCACGCGCGCGCAAAACATCCGCCATCCCCAAAACAGCCTGACCAAGATCACCGATCTCAGGCGTCCCGTAACGAGCCATCGGCTCGACCCGGCCCCCACTTCGAATAACCTCTGCCCGCTCCCCCAAGGCGCGCACGGGCCCTAAGATCAACCGCCACAAAAGCCACCCCAAAACCAACGTCACAAAAAGCGACCCCGCCCCGACCCAGGCAATCGCCTGCCCGCTTGTTAGCCCCGGCGCGAAATTCGCAACAAGGATCAACCCCACCACTGGCAGAAACAGAACCGCCAAAAGCGATCCGCCAAGAACCAGCATCAAAGGGGGGCGCCACTTCGCTCTTACGACCCGACGCATGGCCCCATCCGCAAACCAACTCCGTGCAGCGTCTCAATCGCATCATCGAGCCCTGCCTCCGACAGCTTCGCCCGCAAATTCCTCAAATGGCTGTCCAAAGTGCGATCCGACACGATCATCCCAACACCCCAAATCGCATCCACAAGCGCAGGCCTTGAGAATACCTG
>CAYPVG010000025.1:0-8982 GCA_964414085.1 uncultured Boseongicola sp.
AAAGCCCGACTCTGTAAAGCTCTAATTTGAGATTTTTTGGTGGATAAGTCCGAAGCCCCAGAAATTGTTGGGGATAAGCTCAAAATAAAAGCGCCGCGAAAATCACGCGGCGCTCAAAGCTTGTCAGCTGCTGATATCAGTCTTTGGCAGCACCCGCTTCCAAAGCATCCAGTCGAGCTTTCAACGCCTCGTTTTCCTCGCGAGCCTTCTGAGCCATCGCACGAACCGCATCGAACTCCTCGCGCGTCACGAAATCCCGATCTGCCAACCAGCGGTCGACAAGTCCCTTCATGGCGGTCTCTGCTTCTTCGCGCGCGCCTTGAGCTACGCCCATTGCGTTCGTCATAAGTTGCGAGAAATCGTCGATGATCTTGTTACGCGTCTGCATGGCCACTCCGAGATGAACTGATAGTGTCTTATATGGGTGCCGACGATGTGATCGCAAGGTTGACCTCCCCCGAAGTCACTGCCACTTCATGACGCATGTTGCTCGCCATTCCATTCCCGGATTTGTCTCCCACTCTGGTGGAAATTCCACTGGGATTTGCGACACTTCCGATTCGCTGGTACGCGCTGGCGTACATTGCCGGTATCGTGTTCGGCGTCTGGCTCGCGGGACGCGCCATTTCGCGAGCACCGCTATGGCAGGACGACTCGCCAGCAATGACAAAAGAACAGCTCGATGATTTCACGACGTGGCTCATCATCGGGATTATTCTGGGAGGGCGCCTTGGGTATGTTCTGTTCTATGAACCGGCGTATTTCCTCGCCAATCCAGGCGACATTCTTCAGGTCTGGAACGGTGGGATGGCCTTCCACGGCGGCTTCTTAGGCGTCGCGATTGCCGGTCTCATCTTTGCTTGGAGACATGGCATCTCCATCCCCAAACTTGCCGACTTGGCTGCACTTTGCACACCCGCCGGATTGTTCTTTGGACGTGTTGCAAACTTCATCAACGCCGAGCTTTGGGGCCGCCCGACCGATGTACCCTGGGGCGTGATTTTTCCCGGAACTCGCGCGCAAGATTGCCCCGGGATCGAAGGCCCGTGTGCACGGCACCCGTCGCAACTTTACGAAGCAGGGCTTGAGGGTTTGGTGCTTGGTGTCGCCTTGATCTGGCTGGCTTTCGCCCGCGGATGGCTCAAGACCCCCGGCGCAATTTGTGGTGTGTTTCTAGCTGGTTATGGAGCAGCCCGCTTCTTTGTTGAGTTTTATCGGGTCGCAGACGAGCAATACATCACGCCTGACAACCCGCTCGGCCGAGTACTCTTCCTTGGCGATTTCGGCCTCTCGATGGGACAGCTTTTGTCGACGCCCATGATCCTTGTCGGGCTCGCCTTCATCGTCCTTGCAAGACGGCGCGCATGACCCCGCTTGCCGCACGGATCGCTGGGCTCATCCGGGAAACCGGGCCCATGACAATCGCCGATTACATGCAAACCTGCCTGACAGACTCCGAGTACGGCTACTATGCAACGCGCGACCCCTTCGGCGCTTCCGGCGATTTCGTCACAGCACCGGAAGTCAGCCAGATGTTTGGCGAGCTCATAGGCCTCGCCATTGCTCAAAGCTGGATGGACCAAGGCGCGCCGGGCCACTTCAATCTGGTCGAACTTGGCCCCGGACGCGGAACACTCATGGCCGACCTTTTGCGCGCAACGGCTCGGGTGCCCGGGTTTCACGACGCGGCCAGCATTCAATTGGTCGAAACGTCCCCGACACTCAGGGCGCTGCAGACGCAGAACATTCGAATGGAGCTTACCCATCATGACGCCCTGGACTCGGTGCCCGCAGCACCAACTTTTCTGGTTGCGAACGAATTCTTTGACGCATTGCCCATTCGCCAGTTCATTCGAGACGGAGACGGCTGGCGCGAACGGGTTGTGGGGCTTGCGAATGACCAGCTCGCATTTGGATTGACCGACAAAACACAGCGCCCTGATCTGTCTCACCGCCTGGACGACACAAGAGATGGGGATTTGGTCGAGGCCTGCCTGCAAGCACAGAACATCGCCGCCGAAATAGGCAAACGCCTTGACGCATCCGGCGGCGTTGCGTTGCTCTTTGATTACGGCGATTGGCGGTCGCTTGGTGATACATTTCAAGGACTGAAGGAGCACACCAGCCTATCGCCCTTGGAGGCTCCCGGACTTTCCGATTTGACGGCGCATGTCGACTTTGAGGCAATCGCGACAGCCGCCAGCCCTGCCCAGCACGCGCGCTTGACGCCTCAAGGCGTGTTTTTGGAGCGGCTAGGTATCGTAGAGCGGGCGCGCGCTCTTGCAGGCAACCTAAGTGGAGATGCGTTGGATCAGCACGTAGCGGCGCATCGTCGCTTGACGCACCCCGATGAAATGGGAACTCTTTTCAAAGTGATGGCTTTGTATCCCCAAGACGCGCCCATCCCACCGGGAGTGATGGCATGACCGTGGAAGTCCTCACGTCGGCTTTATTGCGAGAGACCAAACACGGCTTCTTCACGCGAAAAGGTGGGGCTTCCTCCGGTGTCTTTGAAGGATTGAATTGCGGTTATGGGTCCTCGGACCAAAGGGAAATCGTGACCATCAATCGCCTGAGAGTCGCGGAAGAAATGGGAGTTGAACTGGCGCAGATCGCTACTGTTCATCAGGTGCATTCTGCCGACGTCGCAACGATAAATGCGTCAACGGATGAAGCTACAACCAAGGCAGATGCGATGGTCACGGCCACACCCGGCAAATGCCTGGCCATTCTCACTGCCGACTGCCAACCGGTTCTTTTCAGCGACACTGAAGCTAGCGTGATCGGAGCGGCCCATGCAGGATGGAAAGGCGCGATAAACGGAGTTCTCGAGTCCACTGTTGAAGCGATGGAACGCTTGGGTGCCGACCGATCGCGCATCAAAGCCGCAATTGGTCCGTCCATCTCCCAAAAGGCGTACGAGGTCGGACCCGAGTTCCTCGAAATCTTTCTCGATAACGACAACGACAATGCTCGTTTCTTTAAGCCGGGCTCAGGCGATCGCCAGCACTTTGATTTGCCTGCTTATGGGATCAGCCGATTGAAGACGGCTAGCGTCAACACTGTGGAATGGATTGGCGCGTGCACCTATTCCGATCCATCCCGATTCTATTCATATCGTCGAAGCGTCCACTCGAAAGAAGCTGACTACGGGCGATTGATCTCAACTATTCGGCTGTAGTCGCCGCGTCAAAAACAACCCCGAAGCTGCCATTTGATTGCCCTATTGCCGGGCGATGATCTTTCCACGCCCAAAGCGAACAAGGGCAGGACAGAGCGATATGGAGACGCTGCCATGAAATCGAAGCCACGTTGGATGAAAAGCATCATCAGAACGGCGTCAGAACCTGTCCCAAACTTGCCATTTCGACGGAGCACTCCGCCGAAACAACACGCACATCAGACCCGCGTTAAGGCGAGCACATGAGCTAATTTGCGTCCGAAATATGGCGCACACCCCAAAGAAGACCCGCGATCAACGCGCTGCCAAAGGTTAAAACACATGAGCCAAACACCGCCCACCACACCGTCTCTTTTAGGAGAACGACCTCAGTCCCGGCGTATTCTCTCAGAGGCACGTTGGACGGCACGCAGGATGACACGACCGCGGTCGCAGTCGCTGGCCAGCCGCCTAACACGGCGTTTTGAGATCGAATGGCTTTCTGAAACAGGCATCGAGTCCGCTGTTCGCGTCGCACCTGCTCTTCCTGTGTTCGAACAGGCATTCGGAGCATTTGCTCATGGTGTACTTATCCAGACAAGTGAAGGTCCGGTTGCTGTCGAAGACCTGATGCCAGGAATGTATCTGGAGTGCGCAGGCGGCCGCTCCGCACAGTTGCTTTGGAAAGGCGCAATCACATTGGTTCCTGGCGCGCCCTCCATGTCTGAAGTTCCCGACAAGCTATACCGCGTGATGCCCGACGCTTTCGGCCTCGGCCGTCCGGTGCAAGACCAGACGTTTGGCCCTCATGCCCGTCGTTTTGACCGTGACCCAAAAGTGCGCGCCGCGCTTGGCTCCGACGCAGCACTGGTTCCCATGTCCGCCGCAAGCGATGGAATGTCAGTGATTGAGGTGACCCCCGTCGCGGCAACTCGTGTGTACCATTTGGCGTGTGAAAACCATGAAACGATCCTTGCTGCGGGTCTGGAGGTTGAAACCTATCACCCCGGACCAGACGCCGCACTGTCGCTTTCGGAAGAAATGATGCAGCACTTCTTGATGTTCTTTCCGTATATCCGGAATATTCGCGACTTTGGACGACTGACGGCACCGCGCATTTCTGCGGCCGAACTCGAAGCTATCGCGTACTAAGTTAAGCGTCCTGAGCGAGACGATCTTCTAACACGTCGAACGGGACGCCCGGCGCATCCTTCGCGTCGCGAATGACCAGAGACGTCTTTACGCTCGCAACGTTTGGAGCTGATGTCAGAGATTCCGTCAAGAAGCGTTGAAACGTCGACAAATCAGGTGCGACGCACTTTAGTATGAAGTCGACCTCACCATTCAACATGTGACACTCGCGAACAAGCGACCACGACTTACAACGTTCCTCAAAAGCGACGAGATCGGTTTCTGCCTGACTTTGCAGCCCGACCATCGCAAATACCTGCACTTCGAACCCAAGCGCACGCGCGTCCACCGAAGCGTGGTACCCGCGGATATAACCCTGCTCTTCAAGAGTTCGGACGCGGCGTAAGCAGGGGGGAGCGGAAATGCCAACGCGCGATGCAAGCTCAACGTTCGTCATTCGACCGTCGGCCTGTAGCTCCGCGAGAATCTTTCGATCAATTGGATCAAGCTTCACGGCGGCCATCTTTACTCCCAGTTTTCAATTTGAACTCAACTTGCGTCTTCTTGCGCAATAATATTTCACAAATGAGTAATTTTTTTATGTGAGGCGGTCAAGGCAATCAACTCTCCGAATGCCCCTTTTCGTCCACTGTCCTCGCGTCTATATCGAATGGGCTGTCATACAAAGGGGACCACCATGAGCGATCAGAAGCATAGCCGCCTGCTAATCATCGGTTCGGGTCCCGCGGGCTATACAGCGGCCGTTTATGCAAGCCGTGCCATGCTCGAACCGGTTTTGGTGCAAGGCATCCAGCCGGGTGGTCAGCTAACGATTACGACCGAGGTGGAAAACTGGCCCGGTGACATCGAAGTGCAGGGCCCAGAGCTGATGGTACGCATGGAGGCCCACGCGCGGAATGTCGGCACAGAAATCATTTCTGACCACATTCAATCTTTGGATTTGTCAAAGCGGCCCTTCACGGCCGTGGGCGACAGTGGAACAACATATACTGCGGACGCCATCATCCTTGCGACCGGCGCGCAAGCGAAATGGCTGGGGCTTCCATCTGAGGAGCACTTCAAAGGATTTGGCGTATCCGCATGCGCGACCTGCGACGGTTTCTTCTACCGCGGTCAGGAAGTCGCCGTTGTCGGCGGCGGCAATACTGCGGTGGAAGAGGCGTTGTTCCTGACGAACTTTGCTTCCAAAGTGACGCTTATCCACCGGAGAGATTCCCTACGCGCCGAAAAAATTCTGCAGCACCGTCTGTTTAAGCATCCTAAAGTCGAAGTTATTTGGGACCATGAGGTCGATGAGGTGCTTGGCGCACAGGAACCTCGCGGCGTTGAATCGCTTAGGCTGAAAAGCACCAAGACCGGCGAGACGCAGGAAATCAAAGTAAGTGGTTTCTTCGTCGCGATCGGCCACGCGCCATCGTCCGAATTGGTAAAGGATCAACTTGATCTGCACAATGGCGGTTATGTTGTCACCAAGCCCGACTCGACGGCTACCTCCATACCTGGCGTTTTCGCGGCCGGTGACATCACCGATCACGTATATCGCCAGGCTGTGACCTCCGCCGGAATGGGCTGCATGGCCGCGCTTGAGGTGGAACGCTTCCTCGCTGAACAGGATGAGGAGCCCGAAACTGAAGCCAAAGAAACGACGAGTGTTCCAGCCGAATAGGTACAAGCACGACAGCGTTCAATAACGGTTGCCATACGGCACCATCTGTTTCGGCGCTCGCAAACACAAGCAAACCCTCGTCCCTTTTTTCTTGCTTGTGGCCGCCCGGTTATTGCTTTGGCAAACCTTGTTGCGTAGGTCGGCAATAAGAAAACCGCAGATTGAGATATGGCCATGCAAAGCCCAAATCACGTTCCAATCCCCGAGCTGTATGTCTCGTACGAAAGTGCACAAAAGCTCAAACTGGACGCAGGCGACATGCCATCTTGGGATCTTTCGCCTCGTCAGATCTGCGATCTCGAGCTGTTGATGAACGGCGGGTTCAATCCGTTGAAGGGATTTTTGAGCGAAGCTGACTATGACAGTGTCGTCGACGGCATGCGCCTGACGGATGGCACACTTTGGCCCATGCCGATCACGCTTGATGTAAGTGAAGATTTTGCAGCCGCTGTCGAAGTTGGGCAGGACATTGCACTTCGCGATCAAGAAGGGGTCATACTGGCTATTTTGTCAGTCACCGACCAATGGTACCCGAACAAATCGCGTGAAGCCGAAAAGGTGTTCGGGGCCGATGACGAAGCGCACCCAGCGGTAAACTATCTGCACAACTCAGCGGGGCCGGTTTATCTGGGTGGTCCAATAACTGGCATACAGCAGCCGGTGCACTACGACTTTAAAATGCGGCGCGATACACCGAACGAATTGCGCGCGTATTTCCGCAAACTTGGCTGGCGGCGCGTTGTCGCCTTCCAAACCCGAAATCCGCTCCACCGCGCGCACCAGGAACTCACGTTCCGCGCGGCGCGCGAGGCACAGGCCAACCTTCTGATTCACCCGGTCGTCGGCCTCACCAAACCGGGTGACGTTGATCATTTCACACGCGTTAGGTGCTACGAGGCGGTGCTGGACAAGTATCCAGCCGCCACCACGACAATGAGCTTGTTGAACCTGGCCATGCGTATGGCCGGTCCTCGTGAGGCCGTGTGGCACGGATTGATCCGCCGCAATCACGGTTGCACCCATATGATCGTGGGCCGGGACCACGCGGGCCCGGGCAAGAACTCCGCCGGTGAGGATTTCTATGGGCCGTACGACGCACAGGACCTGTTCAGAGAGCATCAGGACGAAATCGGCATTGAGATGGTCGACTTCAAACACATGGTCTACGTGCAAGAACGTGCGCAATACGAGCCGGCAGACGAAGTGACAGATGGCTCTACGGTCTTAAACATTTCCGGCACCGAACTTCGCCGCCGACTGCGCGAAGGCTTGGACATCCCGGAGTGGTTTTCTTTCCCGGAGGTTGTCGAACAGCTTCGCCTTCGTTACCCGCCACGATCTCAGCAGGGCTTCACTGTCTTTTTCACGGGTCTCTCGGGGTCGGGCAAATCGACAATTGCGAACGCGCTGATGGTCAAGCTCATGGAGATGGGCGGAAGACCAGTGACGCTGCTGGATGGCGACATTGTCCGCAAAAATCTGTCTTCGGAACTTGGGTTTTCAAAAGAGCATCGGGACCTGAACATTCGCAGAATTGGTTTCGTCGCAAGCGAGATCACCAAGAATGGCGGCATCGCGATTTGCGCGCCCATTGCGCCGTACGCAACAACACGGCGCGCAGTACGTGAGGACGTTGAGGCCTTCGGTGCTTTCGTCGAGATCCACGTGGCCACATCGCTGGAAGAATGCGAACGCCGGGATCGCAAGGGGCTCTACAAACTCGCGCGCGAAGGCAAGATCAAGGAATTCACAGGTATATCAGACCCTTATGACATACCTGCTGAGCCTGAACTGCGCCTGGATACTGAGAATGTCGAGGTCGATCACTGCGCTCATCAGGTGCTTTTGAAGCTGGAACAGATGGGGCTTGTTGCCGCCTAGATCGTGCCGTCCGGTCCGGTTATTGCGTCTCGCACAGTTGTCCAAGCCGGTTCGCTGGAGGCGACTATCAAGCGGCCTTCTCTGACGGTAGGAGCGTAGTCAGTTCCATCCAGAAGCCGGGCAATTCCCCCTGCTTCTTCGGCAATCAAACATCCGGCGGCATGGTCCCAGGGGTTCATCACCGGAGATACACAAAAGTCGACGATCCCCTGCGCCAACATACGATATTCATGTGCAGAACAGCGAAGTGCATCTGTCTTGTGAAACTCGGCAAGGCGCGGAAATAAGCGGCGACGTTCGTCGCCCTTGAATAGGTAGCTGTGAACGTAGCCCATCGCTGCATCCACTTTAGGTGACCTATCTCTCCCAATGGCAAGTGGTGTGCTATCGCCAGTTGCCCTTACAAAACGAGCACCTTCACCGCGCGCCGCAACAACCCAATCATCACCAACAGGGTCGTAAATCAGACCCCACTGCGTACGACCATTTTCTGAAAGAGACAGAATGACACCGAACGTTGCAAGGCCGTGCGCGAAATTCCAAGTTCCATCGACCGGATCAACGATGAGGCAGGTCTTATTGTCTATTGCGTCACGGACGCTTGGATCGCTTGAAACGGCTTCTTCGCCGACAACAGTCACATCTGGTAGGAGTGTTTGCGCCATCTCCGCCAGTCGTCCTTCGGCCGCGGTATCAGCCGTGGTCACGAGGTCATCCACGCGGGACTTGGTGGCAATGTCACCTTGCCCGAGTTCCCGAAACCGCGAGTGAATCTCCTCACGCGCGATGCGACGGACTGAGTCGACAATCTGGTTTTCAAGTTCGCGGTCGATCGTCACGCGGCCAAGCCTCGACCGCGCAACAACGCTTCAGGTCCAGGCATTCGCCCGCGGAATTCGGTGTACAGCTCAGCTGCATCCTTCGATCCACCGGCGGAAAGGATGTGTTCTTCAAGCCGCTTGGCCACCGAAAGATCGAATGGACCGCCCTCTTCCATGAACGCTTCAAATGCGTCAGCGTCCATAACCTCCGACCACATATAACTGTAGTACCCACTCGAATAACCGTCGCCGGAAAAAACATGAGCGAAATGCGGTGTGGCGTGACGCATTCCGATGGATTT
>CAYPVG010000026.1:0-8988 GCA_964414085.1 uncultured Boseongicola sp.
TTCCACAATGAAGAAGTGCGCGAAGAGCTATTGGATGTGACGCGCTTCTGGTTGGAGCGCGGCGTGGATGGTTTCCGGCTGGACACAGTGAACTTTTACTACTGCGACGCCGAACTTCGCGACAACCCGGCGCTGCCCGCGGATGAGCGAACTGATAAGATCGCGCCGTCCGTGAATCCATATAACTTCCAGGACCATCTGTTCGATAAGTCGCGCCCTGAAAACCTTGATTTCTTGAAGGCCTTCAGAGCGGTGTTGGACGAGTTTCCTGCCGCCACATCTGTGGGCGAAGTTGGCGACGCCCAACGCGGTGCGGAAATTCAGGCGGCCTATACCGCCGGTGGCGACAAAATCCACATGGCTTACGATTTTGATCTGCTGTCGAATGCATTTCCAACCGGAACGCGTGTCGCCGAGATCATGGAGAAGGTGAAGGCGATTGGACCTGACAGCTGGGGTTGCTGGGCCTATTCGAACCACGATGTGACACGTCACACGTCGCGTTGGAATTTAAGCGATGCGGCGCACCGTATTTATGCTGCGCTTTTGCTCTCGCTGAGAGGTTCGGCTTGCCTTTACCAAGGTGAAGAGCTTGGACTGACAGAGGCTTACGTTCCGTATGAGGACCTTCAGGACCCTTATGGAAAACGTTTTTGGCCCAAATTCAAAGGACGCGACGGATGCCGGACGCCAATTCCGTGGAATTCTGATCGAAGCAATGGTGGCTTTACTGGCGGCAGCCCTTGGTTGCCGGTTGCGATGGAGCACGTCCAGAATGCCGCGGATGTTCAAGACGGTGACGATACGTCGATGCTGAACTTCTATCGGGACATCATTGAGTTCCGGAGAGCTTTGCCGGCGCTGTCAAAAGGCTCGTTCAACCTTGTTGCGGCAAACGACACATTCATTTCGTTTATGCGCGAGTACGGCAACACTCAGTTGTTCTGTGCATTCAATCTTTCAGATGAGACGGTCGGGGTGACGTTCCCTGATGGCGCTTGGATGATTGAAGACAACACTCCTTTCGCGGCTGTCGAACAAGACGGGTCAGGAGAGAAAAAATTAGGTGCGTGGCAAGCAGTGTTTGCCACTGCTCAAGGATAATAGGGAGGGTACTATGGCCGATCTTCTGCTAACAGACGTCGCCAAGTCTTACGGGAGCGTCGATGTTCTGAAGAATATCAACCTCGACATCAAACAGGGCGAGTTGATTGTTTTTGTAGGCCCCTCGGGCTGCGGCAAGTCCACGTTGCTTCGCATGATCGCCGGCCTGGAAAAGATCAGTGGCGGCGAGCTTCAGATCGACGGGCAGGTCGTAAACGACGTTCCGCCGAGCGAACGTGGCATTGCCATGGTGTTCCAGTCATATGCGCTTTATCCCCACATGACGGTTCGCGAAAACATGCAGTTTGCACTGAAGATCGCGAAAATGTCGCCGGCCGAGATTGAAGAGCGCGTCGAGCGGTCTGCAAAGATTCTCCAGCTTCACAACTTGCTGGATCGCCTTCCGAAAGAGTTGTCAGGTGGTCAACGACAGCGGGTGGCGATTGGACGTTCGATTGTCCGTGACCCCAAGGTGTATCTCTTCGACGAGCCGCTTTCGAACCTTGATGCAGCACTTCGCGTGGCGACGCGAATTGAAATCGCGCAGCTCAAGGAAGCGATGCCGGAATCGACGATGATCTACGTGACGCACGACCAGGTCGAAGCGATGACACTCGCAAGCCGTATTGTTGTTCTCGCAGGCGGTGGCATTGCGCAAGTAGGCTCGCCATTGGAACTCTATGAGCGTCCAGAGAACGAGTTTGTTGCGCAGTTTATCGGTTCGCCTTCGATGAACCTGCTGCCTGGCAAGATCACGGGCACCGGCGAGCAGACCACGATTGAGATGGATGCAGGCGGCAAGGCTGTCTCCAACTATCCATCGCTGCCTGAGGATATGGGAAAAGCCGTGAATGTCGGTGTACGCCCGGAAGACATGGTGGCGACAAAGGAAGGTCAAGACAGGATTTTCCGTGGAAAGGTGAATATCACTGAAGCACTTGGCGAGGTCACGCTGCTTTATTTCGAGCCTCAAGGAGACGCTGATCCTGTGATCGGCAAACTGCAGGGCATTCACAAGGACCTGCGCGGCAACGAAGTCGACCTCACAGCAGACCCATCAAAAGTTCACGTGTTCATGAATACTCAGTCGCTGCTGTATCGGGATCGCGAAGTTAAGCAGATAGCGACAAAAGCACACTAAGCTACTGCCACCCAATAAAAAAAGCCCTGCCGCGCGGCGGGGCTTTTTTATTTTTCTAACTTGGGGAAGTCAGTCGCTCAGTCCAAGAAGCGGACGCCAATCGTGGTTAGGGGTGTATCCCAACATTTTACGCGCCTTAGCATTTGAATAGAACGTTTCGCGCGGGCCGATCGGGCTCTTCTTCGGAACATCGTAATAAAACTGAGCGATCAACTCGTCGGATGTCCTATCTACCGAATGCCCAGAGCTTGAAACGTTGAATACTTCATAACCAAGTCCGTCGGTTGCCAACGCGCAGTCAATGAAATGCCCAAAATCACCGACATCGATGTAGCTGAAGATATTTCCTTCACGCGTTCCAGGGTCTTTCACAAAATGAGGGAAAAGTTCGGTGTATTCGTCAGGCGCGATGACGTTGTTCAGTCGCATCCCATAAATGTCGATGCCGGATCGGCGTTGAAAGGATTTTGCCGTAACTTCGTTGGCCACCTTGGACATTGCATAGCTGTCTTCAGGCAGGGTCGGGTGTTCTTCGTCAAGCGGCAAATAATCTGGCTTGCGGTGACCGTCTGAGAAACAGATGCCGTATGTCGTCTCGCTGGAGGCAAAGATTACCTTTTTGACGCCGTCCCGGATGGCGGCATCGATGACGTTGTACGTCCCAATTGTATTCACCCGATAGCACTCGTTGTCAGGGACAATCATGATGCGCGCGATAGCTGCAAGATGGATCACCGCATCGAAGGCTGGCATTCCTTGACCGGTGCCAAGTTCGTCGAAGTCCGCGTAGGACCGCATTGCATCGTACATGTGCCCGGGGTTTGTGATGTCGGCGATCCGGTCGAATGCGCCATCTATGCCGCAAGGCTGCAAATCGACGTTCAAAACTCGATGCCCACCTCTGACGAGATGCTGGATGAGGTGTCGACCCGCTTTACCGGCCCCACCGGTGACTAAAATACGCATGAGTGATGTCCTTAGCTGTTTGGACTTATCTAACGCTCTAGCAGCGAAGCGTCGAGGAGTGTGCGGACTTTCCGATTGCATCACCAGCCAAGTTCATGTGACGTCGTCGTCGTGGCAATTGGGAGATGTTGTGATGCCGGTACCTACAAACCCTATCAAATCTGGATTAGCCGCGGGGCACCGTCAAATGGGGCTTTGGATAGCTCTGGCGCATCCGACTTCTGCGGAAATAGCTTCACGGGCCGGCTTTGATTTTTGTCTGATCGACGGAGAGCATGCGCCGAACGATATCCCATTGGTTTTGGATCAGGTACGGGCCATTGGCTGTGGGAGCGCTGCTGTTGCGGCCCGTGTTCCGGTCGGGGACACGAGGATCATCAAACAGTATCTCGACCTGGGCATACAGACGCTGGTCGTGCCTATGATTGATACGGGCGAAGAGGCTGCGAGGATTGTTGCTGCGACGCGCTATCCACCAGAGGGCATCCGAGGCGTTGGGGCGGCAATGGCACGCGCATCGAACTTTGGCGAGATTGGAGATGTGACAACGACGGCCAACGGAGAGATTTGCTTGTTCGTGCAGGCGGAAAGCCGAAAGTCCGTTGAGAACATCAATGAGATCGCGGCAACACCTGGCGTCGACGGTGTCTTTATTGGTCCTGCCGACATGGCGGCCGACATGGGTCTGCCTGGGCAAACCGCGCATCCGGACGTTCAGGCAGTGGTAAAGCACTGCTTCGAGCGCATCCATGCGGCTGGAAAAAAGGTTGGCATCATTGCCTTCGACCATGACCAAGTTCGGACTTATGTTGATAATGGTGCGGACTTTGTAGCGGTTGGCGGCGACACTTCGCTACTTGCCAAGGCAATCCGTGGGGCGGCTGCGTTCGCTGCAGGACTCCGGGAACAGTAATAGTCATCAAAATATGGCCCGAATTTTGTGCGTAGGCACAAATAGGGCTTTCGGTCGAGACAAACCCATGCAATAGGGAAGCGCCAAACGAACCCTCCCGAGGAGTGACCCCATGGAGATTCGCGAGGCTCTGACCTTTGACGATGTTTTGCTGGTTCCTGGAGCATCCAGCGTGCTGCCATCCACTGCGGATACCCGTACGATGGTTACGAAATCTATTGCGATGAACATACCGCTTCTGAGTTCAGCGATGGACACAGTTACCGAGGCGCGCATGGCGATCGCCATGGCTCAAGCAGGCGGCATGGGTGTGATCCACCGCAATCTGGATGTGGATGAGCAAGCTCGAGAAGTGAGGCGTGTGAAACGCTTCGAAAGCGGGATCGTCTACAACCCGATTACGCTGACGCCCGACCAAACGTTGGCAGACGCCAAGGCGCTGCAGGCGCGCTACAACGTGACCGGTTTCCCAGTTGTCGATGGAAGTGGTCGCGTCGTTGGGATCGTTACGAACCGTGACATGCGGTTTGCAGCAGACGACGCGACACCAGTGAAAGTCATGATGACGTCCGATGATCTTGCAGTTCTGACAGAGCCAGCTGATTTGGAAGAAGCGCGCAGTCTCATGAAGGCTCGTCGTATCGAGAAGCTTCTCGTGACGGACGGGCAGGGCGTGTTGACGGGACTGTTGACCCTGAAGGACAGCGAGCAAGCCGTATTGAATCCGCAGGCCTGCAAAGACCATTTAGGTCGGCTTCGTGTAGCTGCCGCAACAACCGTAGGAGACGCCGGATACGAGCGGTCTGAAGCGTTGGTTGATGCAGGCGTTGATATCATTGTCATCGACACCGCACATGGTCACTCCGAAGGGGTGGCCAAAGCAGTAACCCGCGCGAAGTCATTGTCGAACGAAGTGCAGATAATTGCTGGTAATGTAGCCACAGCTGACGGCACCAAAGCCCTTATTGATGCAGGTGCTGATGCGGTAAAAGTGGGGATCGGTCCTGGTTCCATCTGCACCACACGTATGGTCGCTGGTGTAGGTGTGCCACAGTTGACCGCAATCATGGATGCAGCTTCCGGCGCAGGTGATGTGCCGGTAATTGCGGACGGTGGCATCAAGTTTTCTGGTGATTTTGCTAAAGCTATCGCTGCAGGTGCGTCCTGCGCGATGGTCGGTTCGATGATCGCCGGAACAGACGAAAGCCCCGGAGAAGTTATTCTATATCAAGGGCGTAGCTTTAAAAGTTATCGTGGTATGGGGTCACTCGGCGCAATGGCACGCGGGTCCGCCGATCGGTACTTCCAGAAGGATGCGGCAAGCGACAAACTGGTTCCCGAGGGCATCGAAGGGCAGGTTCCATACAAAGGGTCAGCCTCTGCTGTCATTCATCAGTTGATTGGTGGTTTGCGTGCTGCAATGGGCTACACAGGTTGCGAAACGGTTGAAAATATGCGAAAAAACTGTCGTTTCGTGCGAATAACTGGCGCAGGCCTCAAAGAGAGCCACGTTCATGACGTTCAGATCACGCGCGAGAGCCCCAACTACCGCTTTGGGTAAAGGGGCCTGAGGCACATTCGGGCAGGCGTCTTTCAAGGTCGAAAGGCGTTGTTTCTGGTGCGAGTGTTGTGAGGGGTTATGGCAAAGCGGGCAATGGAACCTGAAAGCGGTTCAGACGAAGTTTTCGACCTGAATAATGATGCGCGGTGGCAAGCGCGTTTGGACGAAGCACGCGCACGTCGTGCGGAAGCTTTGAAGAAGCAGGGTCGCGAAGATAAGCCTCGACGCGCGCCACGGAAGCCTTGGGAAGACGAGACGGAAACGTCACGCGCTGCGGTTGAACACCAACGCCCATTAGACGACGACGGATTGGATTTTCACGACCGCATGAATGCTTTGCACAAGGTCCTGAAGGAAACAAAGCCCGCCGTCAAAGAACCTAAAGAGATAGAGCCAAATCCCGGACAAAACTGGTCGCCAAACCAAGAGTCGGCTCCACTCTCTTCGCGCAAAGAAGTGAAGGTTGAGACCGCGCCAGCGCAAGAACCAGAAGAACCGAAGCAGCAACCGGGGCCGGCTGTCGATAGTCTGTTCGACGATCCAGCCTTTAACGAACCGTTAGCACCTGTGGTTCCGGATGTTGCTGACGACGAAGCACTTCCCATTTCTGCGTTAGTTGCTCCGTTACCGCCACGCAAGCCGCGCCCTTCGACCCGTCCATGGCTTGACGTTGAAGACGATCCGGTTGTCACACCCGACGTCCATGTCGAGGAAAAAGCTGAGACAAAAAAACGTGACGGCGGAATGCCGTTTTTCCTGGGGGTCAGCCTTGTTGCATTGCTGGCTATGCCGTTCTTCCATTGGCTGCCGCCGTTGGAGCGTGGACCGGATCCGACCGCAGCACCTGTATTCGGTGTACAGCCAGCATTTGGGATTACCGCAGCTATGGTGGAGTTTCCCGAATTGAGCGCCGAAGGCGATTTCGTCCCTGTTTCCGATACACCGCCCGGCGGCCCCTTCGCCATGGTCACCCCGGCAACACCGAACTTCTCTCGGAATCAGCCTGGAATCGCAGGTGCACCAATGGCTCAGACATTTGTTTCACCGGCGCTTGGTGACGAGGCAGATCCTTCGATAGGACGTACAGCCCGTGATGGCGTATCTCAGTTGCCCGGCACTCAAGCATTGCAAGAAGCGCGACTGGGCTTTGCCACCGGTGCTGGCAGTATACCGGCCGTGCTTGTTTCAGCAGACATCGAAAGCTTGAAGCCGCTTGCACGCCCCTAAAGCTTGCACACCAGTCACAGTCCTGACACATGCAGGAGACAACTGTCTCTCCGGCGGATATTGTGATGACACCTGCGGCGCGCGTCCAAGCAG
Organism: uncultured Boseongicola sp.; assembly: GCA_964414085.1. Taxonomy (GTDB): domain Bacteria; phylum Pseudomonadota; class Alphaproteobacteria; order Rhodobacterales; family Rhodobacteraceae; genus Boseongicola. The sequence continues at coordinate 7,006 of CAYPVG010000026.1, forward strand.
CAATAGAAATCCTTGACGACATTCTCGGAGGTGTTCCAGCTGAGAAGTCACTTACTGGTTGGGCGCGGCGTAGTCGTTTTGCAGGTTCAAAGGACCGTGCAGCGATCAGAGATCATGTGTTTTCGGCATTGCGCCAGCGTCGTTCACTCGGTTGGATTGGAGGCGCAGAGACAGGACGCGGCTTGATGATTGGGCAAACCGTCAATGAAGGCCTGCAGCTGAGCGACACATTCACGGGCGATACGCATGCACCACCATCATTGAGCTCCACTGAGATTGCGTCGCTGGGAGATATCGCTAAGGCACCACAAACCGTCCGTTTGGATGCACCGGAATGGTTGTGGTCGCGGTTGCAGGAAAGTCTCGATGATAACGTTGAGGGCGTGTTATCGGCGCTTCAAGAACGGGCGCCGCTTCATCTCCGAGCCAACCTTTTGAAGATTAACCGCGAAAAACTGCGCGTGCGATTGCTCTGTGAGAATGTCGAAACAAATACCCACCAACTTGCGGAGACAGCCCTTGAAGTGGAAGGCCCCATTCGCGGCCTGTCCAATCTGGCATCGTTCAAGGAAGGGTTGTTCGAACTTCAGGATGCAGCATCGCAAGCCGTTGTAGAGCGCTTATCTGACTATGTAACTGGTGCGAGAGTTTTGGATTATTGTGCTGGCGGTGGCGGCAAAACGCTAGCGATGGCGGCTTTTGGTCCAGCTGAGTTGAGCGCCCACGACGTAAACGTCGGTCGAATGAAAGACATTTCCGTGCGGAGCGGCCGTGCTGGCGCGATTGTACGCATAACTGAGAAACCACAAGGGACTTTTGATCTCGTTCTTTGCGACGCTCCCTGTTCTGGGAGCGGTGCCTGGCGACGGCAACCGGCGGCCAAATGGGATTTGAATGAGGCGCGGCTTAAGACGTTGACCGACCTTCAACAACGGATACTTGAGAAAGCGTCTCTTCTCGTGCGTCCAGGGGGGCATCTTGCCTACGCAACGTGCTCGCTTCTCAATGAAGAGAATTCCGAACAGGTCGATAGATTTCTGAGTCGGAACACCAATTGGATCAAATCCGATAGCTTGCGACTTACCCCGCTTGATGGCGGCGACGGCTTTTTTCTCGCTCTGATGCGAAAAAACACCGCAATACACTAGCAAATTCACCGTCCTGTTTAGAACTGGTTAACCTTCTTTAACCATTCTTGAAGCCACTGAGTTTACGATTGGGGATCGCGTGGCTGACCTCTCGGGATATGGAAGCGACAGAACACTTGTGTCGGCACAAGCGATACAACCCTTCCCGTTGCTCGTTTTGTCCGCATTGCTTTTTGCTGTCGCCCTGTTCGTTCCGTCTGGACTGCCCATGGTGGGGGCTCTTGGCGCTGGCGCAGGCCTGGTCGCGGCTGCCACTTTGATGTCTGGTCTAGCAGTTAGGGACTGGGTCTTCCGCCACACGAAACAACGCAGGATCGAATCTGACGTTCTGAATGATACCGCGCCCGCCGTCCTGACCACGGTCGATGGCACCATTCTGGCTTTGAATGAGTCTGCTCGCTTGTCCTTTAGACCGATTAAGCAGGAAACGAGAACTCTTGCCGATCTCTTTTCAGCATCCATGGCCGAGCCCACCGGTTTGCTGACCAGACTTGTGAAAACTGCGCAGGAGCAGCTGCACGGATATGAAGACATCGAAACGCCGAGTGCATCGATAAGGATTCGCGTTCAAAAGAAACGAGGAGCGTTGCTGATGTGGCGCATCGAGTTGTTCGAACACAAGCTGCGCAATCAAAGCAAACCGACCTCAACCGTGGCACTGGATCAAAATAGTTGCTCGGAAATAAATGAGACTACTCAGACGAATGACACAAGACTTGAAGCGGCGGAGCCGCTTTTGGATGGTTTGCCTGTTCCAATTCTTAAGATAGACGTGGATGGCCAAGTTGGATACGCGAACACCCCGGCTAAAAAACTTCTAAATTTTCCAGAGTCC
>CAYPVG010000027.1:0-2642 GCA_964414085.1 uncultured Boseongicola sp.
CGATACAGTTCCTGCTGATCAACCAGGCCGATGACTCTGCGGACAACGGCATCGAAGCCGATAATCGCGAAGGCGACGAGAATGCCATGCCGCGCTCCATGCCCCGGCTGGCCAATATGACGATCGTGGGCAACCCCGGTGAGCGTGGTGTGCGCCTGCGTCGTGGTACCGGGAACCGAATCTACAACTCCTACGTAACTGACAACGCCACCTGTATCGATGTTTCAGGTGAGTCCCTGAACCTGCTGGGCACCGAGATCCTGTTTGGCGGTGTCTCTTTCAACTGTCCCGAGGTCGTGGATGGTGACAACCCCGAGCTGCAGTCCTACCTGGACAGCCTCGACAACGTCTCCCAGGACGGCGGTGCAGTTGACCCGGTCGACCTGACCGGCATGGGTGAGTTCGAAACCGCCGACTTCATCGGTGCGGTAGGTGACATGGACTGGACCGCGGGTTGGACAGTGGGCGAGCTGGACACGGGCGTGCCCGAATTCCCGGCCCCGGGTTGTCCTTCCGGTACTGCCGAGGGCGATGATATCAACGGCACGCCGAGCTGTGTGCTGCCGCAAAGCATCATCAGTGACCTGCGCCTCCCGGCCGGCAACTTCTACGTGCTGGACGGCAAAGTCGTTGTCGGTGGCGACAACACTGACTCCGCCATACTGACGATCGACGCGGGTGTGACCATCGTTGGCGATGACGCCGAGGACTTCCTGGTGGTCTCGCGCGGTTCCCAGATCGTTGCCAACGGCACCAACACTGCACCCGTGACCCTCACCGGCCTGGCCGATGTAGATGGCACCGGCGTATCCGATGCCACGCGTGGCCTCTGGGGCGGTCTGGTGATCAACGGTAATGCACCGATCAACGACTGTCCGGAAGGTGCAGACGGCGGCACCGTTGAGTGCACCAAGGAAGGCGAGGCCAACTCCGGCCTGTTCGGCGGCGCCGACCCCGGCGACTCCAGCGGTAGCCTGAAGTATGTCGTGGTCAAGTTCGCCGGCTCCAACGTCGATCCGGAGAACCAGCTGAACGGCATCGCGTTCCAAGGCGTGGGTTCCGGCACTTCCGTTGAGTATGTGCAGGTTCACAACAACCTGGATGACGGCATCGAGTTCTTCGGGGGCACTGTAGACGCCAAGTATGTCGTACTGACCGGCATCGGTGACGATTCCCTTGACTGGACCGATGGCTGGCAGGGTCGCCTGCAGTTCGTGCACATCGTCCAGGCACAGGACTCCGGCGACAACGGCATCGAGGCGGATAACCGTGAAGGTGACGAGAACGCCATGCCGCGCTCCAACCCGAGCATCGCCAACATGACCGTACTCGGGAACACGGGCGAGCGAGGCATTCGCCTGCGTCGCGGCACTGGCGCCGACATCTGGAACACCGTGGTCAGTGACAATGCCACCTGTATCGATGTGGACGGCGACACCTCTGTCGGCCTGCTCGGCTCGGATATCAACATCGAGAGCACGTCCTTCGGATGTCCCGAGGTGGTCGATGGTGAGAACCCGGATCTGCAGAACTACCTGGACGGCGCCGTGAACGTTACCCAGGACGGGAGCATCCCGCCCGCCGCCACCCTGCCGTCAGATGGATTCTTCGACCAGTCTAATGTCGTCGGCTCCGATTTCGATAGCTGGAAAGGCAGCTGGGTATTCGGCCTGTAAGCGAGAGTGCATTACATGAAACGTAATCAGCTATCAGTCGCAGTTCTGGCAGCGCTGGCGGGGTTTCCCGCCAGCACGCTGGCCCAGGAGCTCGATACTCAGCCGCAACTTGAAGAGGTCTTCGTACTGGGTGAATTCATCCCGGACGAAAAGCGCGATACGTCTGAAATTTCCAACGTGGTTGGAGAAGAGGACATGAATATCGTGCCCGAGACCAATGTGGGCGCGACCCTATCCAGGGTATCCGGCCTCAGCCTTGTGGGCGGCAAGTTCGTCTACGTCAGGGGCCTCGGTGAGCGCTACTCTTCAACCCTGTTGAATCGCTCCCGGCTCTCCTCTCCGGTTCCGTTCCAGAAAACGGTTCCCCTGGATATCGTCCCCAACAACATCGTGAGCAGCCTGCTGGTGCAGAAAACCTATTCTGCACAGTACCCTGGCGACTTCTCCGGTGGCGTGGTTGATATCCGTACCAAAACCATACCCGATGAAGACTACTTTACTGCCAAGCTGAGTATCGGTGGCAACTCCGAGACAACTGGTGGGGACGGTATCTTCTATCGAGGCGGCGAGAACGATAACTGGGGCTGGGATGACGGCACGCGCAAAGTGCCGCTCAACATCCAGAGGCTCACCAGCGAAGAGTTCGAGGACACGCCCTATCCAGAGAAGTCCAACCTGGGTGCCAGTTTCTACAATAACTGGGACATCTACGAAAAGGACATGAAGCCGATCTATTCCGGTGAGGCGGAACTGGGCAAGCGCTTCGACCTCGACAATGGCCAGTCCTTCGGTGTCCTGGGCAACGTCAAATACACCAATGTCTGGATCAACACCATCAAGGACGTCGCTCGCTATGAGTTCACGGGCGTCGACGGTGGCAGCAACCAGACGGTGGATTACACGCGCTGGATCACCAAGCAGACGGTCAACTTCAGTGGCTTTATCAACCTGGGTTGGGAAATCAGC